>JAKSSA010000026.1 GCA_024403335.1 Lachnospiraceae bacterium | reverse complement strand
TGGTCTGTATTGTTACGGATAATCCTATTTCTCGCTTTATTAATGGAAACACTATCGCTTATGTCCTTTACGGAATCATTATGGCAGGTGTTTTTGAAGAGTGCGGACGATATATTATTCTGAAATACATAATGAAAAAGAACAGGACACCTGAAAACGCTGTCCTGTATGGAATCGGTCACGGCGGCATAGAGATATTGGCAGTTCTTTTGCCTGCGATAATTACATATCTTGCCGTTGCGGTGCTGTTCTCTGCGGGAGATATGGAAAATGCACTTAGTACATTGAATATAACAGAGGAAACTGCTTCCGCGGCACTTCCGTCTATTCAGGCCACTGCAGCATTTGATTACGGAATGATGGCTATGAATGTTATTGAGCGCCTGTTTGCGATGTTTTTGCATATCGGACTTACGGTGGTTGTATATTATGGTGTTGTAACCGTAAAGAAAAACTGTCTGCTGGTGGCAATCATCCTGCATATGTTGATGGATACATTCCCAGCGCTGTACCAGAGAAGCGTAGTGCCACTTTGGGCAGTTGAGCTATGGGCTGGTGTATGGACCGGAGTAGTTGTATTCATTGCAGTTAATCTTTACAGAAAAATGAAAGAGTCATCTTGTACCGAGAGTATCTAGTAAGATTTTAGTTTATTCCGTCAGTTGGGGGATTGCACCGAATTTTCTCTTGCCATAATAATAGGCTTCCTTAAGATAATTATATTTTATCTTAGGAAGCCCTATTCATACAGAACTATTTTGTTTTTACAGACTTTTTTTCACAGCCCCTTTTTTAACCTTATATTTTTATAGTTTATTATTTTATAGTTTTACTATTTTATTATTTTACTGTTTTATTTTTTTAACAGTGCTTTAAGCTTTTCGGCAGCAATTTTTGTATCCTCAGGTGAGCCGAAGGTTGAAAAACGGAAATATCCTTTTCCACATTCACCAAAGCCTTCTCCGGGGGTTCCGATTACCTGTATTTCATTCAGTAAATAATCGAAGAATTCCCAACTGCCCATTCCGTTAGGACATTCCATCCAGATATAAGGCGCATTTTTACCACCTGTGTACCAAATTCCAAGCTCATCCAAAGCTTCAGAAAGAACTTTTGCATTATTCTTGTAAATTCTGATATTGTCATGAATCTGTTTCTGTCCCTCAGGTGTAAATACAGCAGCACCACCTTTTTGAATAATGTATGAAACACCATTGGTCTTTGTTGTACGGTTTCTTACCCACATCTTGTTTAAATTCATGCCACCAACATTTAAGGTTTTGGGAATTACTGTATAACCAAGTCTTGTGCCTGTGAAGCCGGCTGTTTTTGAAAGAGAACAGATTTCAATGGCACATGTTTTTGCACCTTCAATTTCAAAAATGCTGTGGGGTAAGGTTTCATCTTCGATAAATGCCTCATAAGCAGCATCAAAAAGAATTACAGAACCATTTTTATTTGCAAAATCAACCCAGGTCTTAAGCTGTGTTTTTGAGAAAACTGCACCTGTGGGGTTGTTAGGTGAGCAAAGATAGATGATATCTGCCTTTGTATTTTCATCAGGCATAGGAAGGAAGCCATTGTTCTTTCCTGAAGGAAGATGATAAATTAAGCGTCCTGCCATTACATTTGCATCAACATAAGCAGGATAAGCAGGCTCCATAATAAGTGCAGAGCTTTTTTTGTCAAACAAATCAAGAATATCGCCAAGCTCATCACTTGCACCGCTTGAAACGAAAACTTCATCGGCATCAAGCATTACATTTCCATCTTCATAGTGCTGTCTTATAGCTTCTCTTAAAAACTCAGCGCCACATTCAGGCATGTAACCATGAAAACTTGCTTTGCTGGCCTGGTCATCAACAGCTTCATGTAAAGCTTTGATAACTGCATCGCAAAGAGGGAGAGATACATCACCGATACCCATTTTGTAAAGGTGCTGTTCGGGATGTTTTTCCAAATAAGCCTTGATTTTCTGGCTTATGTTAAAGAAAAGATATGAATCTTTTAAATTCTGATAGTTAGTATTGGGGCTTACCATAATTTATACTCCTTATTTATTTTTTAAAGCTGCGCCGATAAAACCTGCAAATAAAGGATGAGGTCTGTTAGGACGGCTCTTAAATTCCGGATGATACTGAACACCAACATGGAAATTTCTGTCAGAAAGCTCAACGGTTTCAACCAAAAGTCCATCAGGTGACATACCGCTTAAAGAAAGACCTGCTTTCTGGAGGCTTTCGCGGTAATCATTGTTAAATTCATAGCGGTGACGATGACGTTCTGAGATAATTGAAGAGCCATAGCATTTTTCCATGGTTGTACCTGCTTTGATATGGCAGGGATATGCGCCAAGTCTTAAGGTGCCGCCCTTATCTATATCATCGCTTTGTCCAGGCATAAAATCGATTACCTTGTTAGCACAGCATTCATCAAACTCACCTGAGTTTGCATCAGCAATGCCTGCTACATTTCTTGCATATTCGATAACGGCAATCTGCATTCCAAGGCATATGCCAAAGTAAGGAATAGAATTTTCCCTTGCATACTGTGCGGCAAGAATCATTCCTTCGATTCCTCTGTTACCGAAACCACCTGGTACGATTATACCGTCAAGTTCTCCAAGTAATTCGTCTTTTGTTTCTTTTGTGATTTGTTCTGAATCAATCCAGTTGATTTTAATGTGAGTATTATGGTAATAACCTGCATGTCGAAGTGCTTCTGCAACAGAAAGATAAGCATCATGCAAAGCAACATATTTTCCGACTAAACCTATGGTTACGGTATTTGGTCGTGCTTTGATTTTTTCAACCATTGAAGTCCATTCCTTTAAATCGGCTTCTTTGGCCTCAATGCCTAATTCTCTGCAGACAACACTTGAGAAATTTGATTTTTCAAGCATCAAAGGTGCTTCATAGAGACATGGAAGAGTAATATTTTCTATTACACAATCAGGTTTTACATTGCAGAAAAGGGATATTTTCTTGAAAATAGATTCTTCAAGAGGCTTATCGCAACGCAAAACGATAATATTAGGGTTAATTCCCATTCCCTGTAATTCTTTTACTGAATGCTGGGTGGGTTTTGATTTGTGTTCATCTGAGCCTGACAGATAGGGAACTAAAGTAACATGGATGAAAAGGCTGTTTTCGCGGCCTACTTCAAGGGAAATCTGTCTTACGGCTTCCAAAAACGGCTGGGATTCGATGTCACCAATGGTTCCACCAATCTCAGTAATAACTACATCTGCATTTGTTTTTTTGCCTACGCGGTAAACAAATTCTTTTATTTCATCAGTAACATGAGGAATGACCTGTACTGTTGAACCGAGATATTCACCACGACGTTCCTTGTTAAGTACTCTCCAATAAACCTTACCGGTGGTGAGATTTGAATACTTGTTCAAATCTTCGTCGATGAATCTTTCATAGTGTCCCAAATCGAGATCGGTTTCTGCACCGTCTTCAGTTACATATACTTCACCGTGCTGATAAGGGCTCATGGTTCCGGGGTCAACATTGATATAGGGGTCGAGCTTCTGTGCTGCAACCTTTAATCCGCGGGACTTTAAAAGTCTGCCTAATGATGCGGCAGTGATTCCTTTTCCGAGACCTGATACAACGCCACCTGTTACAAAAATGTACTTAGTCATAGTGATACCTCTTCCAAAAGACTATATTATCTGTAAGGTGGAATATGCGATGAATATGGTATATGAACCGCCTATTCCACGGTTACTGATTTAGCGAGATTCTTTGGCTTGTCGATGTCACAACCATTTTCCTTTGCCACATAGTAGGCAAGTAATTGTAAAGGAATGATTTCTACTGCAGAGGAGAAGATTGTATTCACACGAGGAAGAGTGATTACATCATCTGCTATGGCAGCAGTTTTCTGGTTGTCTTCAAAACTTACGGCTAACACTTCTGCGCCGCGTGCTTTGACTTCGACAATATTACTTATGGTTTTTTCAAATAATGCTTCATTGCAGCACAAAGCAATAACCGGCTGATGGTCATCGATTAAAGCTATGGTGCCATGCTTAAGTTCGCCGGCTGCATAGGACTCTGCATGGATGTAAGAAATTTCCTTCATCTTAAGTGCAGCCTCTAAAGCTACAGCATAGTCTGTATTTCTTCCAATAAAGAATAAAGCTTTTGCATTATGATATTTTTTAGCTATAGCAGGAATAGCAGGATTCATATCAAGGGATGCCTGTATATTTTTAGGCAGTGACTTAATTTCATCAAGATATTCTGCATATTGTGAATCATCTACCTTTCCTAATTTCTTTCCGATGAAAAGAGAGAGAAGGTAAAGTATTGAGAGCTGGGTTGTGTAGCCTTTTGTGGTTGCAACTGCAATTTCCGGACCGGCCCAGGTATATATGGTATGGTCTGCAATCTTGGCAATTGTGCTTCCGACAACATTTACAATGGCAATGGTCTTTGCACCACGCTCCTTGCATTCTCTCATGGCTGCAATGGTATCTGCGGTTTCTCCTGACTGAGAGATAACAATGAGTAAGGTCTTATTGTCAATCAAAGGATCGCTGTAACGCAACTCACTTGCAAGTTCTACCTGAACAGGAATTCTGCACAAACGCTCTAATACATATTTTCCGGCACAGCCTGCATAGTAAGCAGAACCACAGGCTGTGATTATGATTTTACTTATGTTATTTACATCTAAGTCGTTAAGATTTGATTCGCTGAAATCGATGGTATCGTCTTTAATTCTTGGGGTTATTGTTGCTTTAACTGCACCGGGCTGTTCATTGATTTCCTTAAGCATGAAGTGCTCAAAACCGCCTTTTTCGGCAGCCTGAATATCCCAGTTAATTCTGCTTACAGTCTTTTCAACTTTCTTTCCTGTACTGTCAAATACTGAAACCTCATCCTTTGTGATTTCTGCAAATTCACCATCTTCAAGATAAATTACATTTCTTGTGTGAGAAACTAATGCCGTAACATCGGATGCAAAGAAGTTTTCGTCAATACCTACACCAATTAAAAGAGGGCTATACTCTCGTACAGCAACAATTTTGTCAGGCTCATCTGCACATACAACACCAATGGCGTAAGAGCCTTCAAGCTTTGAAGCAACCTTAAGAACGGCCTTTTTTAAATCGCCGTCATAATATTTCTCAATAAGATGAACTATTACTTCTGTATCAGTCTGACTTTCAAAGTGGTATCCGTTCTCGATGAGTTTTTCTCTTAAATCTATGTAATTTTCGATAATTCCATTATGTACAACCGCAAATCTGCCGTCATTTGACAGATGAGGATGCGCATTAATGTCTGTAGGAGCACCATGTGTTGCCCATCTTGTATGACCTATACCAATGCATCCTTTTACATTTTTGCCATCATTTGTTTTTTCACAAAGATTGGCAATGCGACCTGAAACTTTATTTACACTGATTGTACGGTTATTCATGACTGCAATACCAGCAGAATCATAACCTCTGTATTCAAGCTTTTTAAGTCCGTCAAGCAAGATAGGAGCAGCAGACTGGTTTCCTATGTATCCGACTATTCCACACATATCAATTCTCCACTATTGATTATTTTTTATTCCCATTCTACGGTTGCGGGTGGCTTGGAAGTAATATCATAAACTACTCTTGAAATACCCTTAACCTCATTGGTTATACGGCTGCTTGATCTTTCCAAAACTTCAAAGGGAAGTCTTGTCCATTCTGCAGTCATGAAATCATCTGTAGTTACAGCGCGTAAAGCTATTGTATAACCATAAGTTCTTGCATCGCCCATTACACCAACGGATCTTGTGTTGGTTAATACGGCAAAGTACTGATTGGTCATCTTCTCAAGGCCTGCTTTTGCAACTTCCTCTCGGAATATGGCATCGGCCTCACGAAGTATGTCTAATTTTTCCTTGGTAATTTCACCGATTACACGAACTGCCAGACCAGGACCGGGGAATGGCTGTCTCCAAACCAAATCATGAGGAATTCCAAGTTTTTCACCAACTTCTCTTACTTCGTCCTTGAAAAGATCGCGCAAAGGCTCAACTATCTCTTCAAAGGACATGATGCTTGGTAAACCGCCTACATTGTGATGACTCTTGATAACTGCGGAATCTCCTTTACCGCTTTCAATAACATCAGGGTAGATGGTTCCCTGTACAAGTATCTGAATTTCACCAAGGTTTTTGGATTCATCTTCAAAAACATGGATAAATTCTGCACCAATAATTTTTCTTTTCTGTTCAGGCTCAGTAACGCCCTTTAATTTGTTTAAGAAGCGTTCTTCAGCATTAACTCTGATAAGATTGATTCCAAATCCGTCACCGAAGGTATCTTCAACAAAGTCACCTTCATCTTTTCTTAAAAGACCATGGTCTACAAAAACACAGGTAAGATTGCTGCCAACTGCCTTGTTAAGTAATACTGCAGCTACAGAAGAATCAACACCACCTGAGAGAGCAAGCAAAACCTTCTTGCCTTCAAGCTTCTTTTTGTAGAAATCAACTGTTCTTTCAATGAAATCATCCATCTTCCAGTCCTGATTGCAGTTGCAGACTTCGAAAAGGAAGTTTTTGATGATAGTAGTACCATAAACGGTATGAGTTACTTCGGGATGGAACTGAACACCGAAGAGCTTTCTTTTTTCATTCCACATTCCTGCACATGGACATTTGTCTGTATGTGCGATAATTTCAAAGCCCTCAGGAGCTTTAGAAACATAATCAGTGTGGCTCATGAAGCAGACAGATTCAGTTGGAACATCTTTGAAGAGAATATTTTCATCTACATATACCAAAGTTTTTCCATATTCACTTGAATTTTCAGCGCTGTCTACAACTCCGCCTGCCATGTAGGCCATTAACTGGTCTCCATAGCATATTCCTAAGATGGGAATGCCGGCATTTAAAATTTCAGGAGAGTAGTGAGGTGAGGCAGGATCATAAACACTGTTTGGTCCGCCTGTGAAAATTACTCCCTTATAGCCTGTTTTAACTATTTCTTCAACTGTGATTTTATTATAAGCTTTAATTTCAGCATATACATGCTGTTCACGAACGCGTCTGGCTATCAGCTGATTGTACTGACCGCCAAAGTCGAGCACGAGTATTTTGTCCATATGAACTCCTTTTAGGTTTTATACTGTAATAGAATCTTCTCTGGTTTCGATATCCTTAAAAAGTGGTTTTGCCTTTTCTATAAGTGCAGTAACCTGTTCAGGACATCTGCCTATGTAAAGACTTGGATCAAGAAGTTTTTCCAAAGCTTCCTTTTCAAGATTAAATTCAGGCTCCAAAGCAAGTTTTTCGAGCAGATTGCAAGGTCTGCCCTGCTTCATTTCAGCGGTGGCTTCCATTGAAGCTTTTCTTATTACTTCGTGAAGCTTCTGTCTGTCACCACCCTGCTTTACAGCTTCCATAAGGAGATTTTCTGTTGCCATAAAAGGTAAATATTCTTTTACTGTACGCTCAACAATCTTTTCGTTTACTACAAGACCATTGGTTACATTTTTTGCAAGTCTTAATATTGCATCAGCGCAAAGGAAACCTTCGGGCATTGAGATTCTTCTGTTTGCAGAATCGTCTAAGGTTCTTTCCATCCACTGAACAGAGGCTGTCATTGGTGCATTCATGGCATCAGCCATAAGATATCTTGAGAGTGAACAGATACGTTCGCTTCTCATGGGGTTGCGCTTGTATGCCATAGCAGAAGAACCAATCTGATCCTTTTCAAAGGGCTCTTCAAGCTGTCTGTCGTGCTGTAAAAGTCTTATATCATTTGCCATTCTGTAGCAACTTGTTGCTACTGAAGCCAATGCATTTAAAATTCTTGAATCTGTTTTTCTTGGATAGGTCTGGCCGCTTACATCGAAGCACTCTGTGAAATCAAAGTCACCGGCAATCATCTTGTTCATCTGGTCAATTTTTGCTGTATCACCTTCGAAAAGTTCAACAAAGCTTGCTTCTGTACCTGTGGTTCCACGACATCCAAGGAATTTCATTGTAGAAATTGCAAAATCGATTTCATCAAGGTCTGAAAGAAAATCTTGCATCCACAAGCTGGCACGCTTACCAACAGTAACTAACTGTGCGGGCTGATAATGTGTATAACCAAGTGTAGGAAGAGCTTTATATTTGTCAGCAAAGGAAGCCAAATTTTTGATGACCTCAAGCACTTCATTTCTTAAATATTTAAGTCCTTCCCTGTAGATGATTAAGTCTGCATTGTCAGTTACATAGCAGCTTGTTGCACCTAAGTGGATTACACCTGCAGCTTTTGGTGCTGCGAGACCGTAAACATGTACATGTGCCATTACATCATGTCTTACCTGCTTTTCGCGCGCTGCTACTGCTTCATAATCAATATCATCAATATGGGCTTCAAGCTCAGCTATCTGTTCATCAGTAATAGGAAGACCAAGCTCCTTTTCTGCTTTTGCAAGTGAAATCCAAAGTTTACGCCAGGTTGAATAACGCTTGTCCTGTGAGAAAAGGTTAAGCATATATTCTGAGGCATAACGGGATGAGAGAGGTGATTCGTATATATTATGCATTTCGTTCTCCTGTCATTTTTTATTCTGAATTTACCGCATATAATTATCTGTAGATGATGCTGTCTCTTTCAGGGCCTACAGAAACGTAGGTGATGGGACATTCGATGCGCTTCTCAATGAATTCGATATAATTTCTTGCCTGTACAGGTAAATCTTCATATTTTCTAATCATTGATACATCACATTTCCAGCCATCCATATATTCAATAACAGGAGTTGCCTCAGCTAAAGCTGCAGGGAACGGGAAATCGTCAATCTGTTCACCATTTAAAATATAATGTGTACAAACCGGAATCTTATCAAGATAACTTAATACATCAAGCTTTGTAAGTGCAATTTCTGTAGCAGCCTGTACTTCTACGCCGTACTTGGTAGCTACTAAATCGATGGGGCCGACACGACGGGGACGACCTGTTTTTGCACCATATTCAAAGCCGGCTTTACGCAATTCTTCAGCTTCATCGCCAAACATTTCACAAACGAAGGGGCCTTCGCCAACGCAAGTGGAATATGCTTTTACAACACCAACAATGTCATCAATTTTAGCTGAGGGGATACCTGAACCAATAGGAGCATAGGCTGCTATATTATTTGATGAGGTGGTATAGGGATGGATACCGTAATCAAGATCACGCAAAGAACCAAGCTGTGCTTCGAACATGATTGATTTGCCTTCCTTCTGTGCCTGCTTTAAGAAAGCACCGGTGTCGCAAACATAAGGTTTGATGCGTTCGCAGTATTTCTGAATCCATTCTTCCAAATCTTCCATAGTATAGGGTTTTGCACCATATATTTTTGTAAGAGAAAGATTTTTCCATTCAAGTAAATCTGCAAGATGGCTTCTGAATTTTTCCGGATAGAAAAGTTCACCTGCCAAAATAGTTTTCTTCTGATATTTATCTGAATAGAAGGGTGCGATACCCTGCTTGGTTGAACCGAATTTTTTATCTTTCAATCTTGCTTCTTCAAGCTCGTCAAGATCTCTGTGCCAGGGAATAAGAAGAGAGACACGATTTGATATCTTGAGATTATCAGGAGTTAAAGCAACGCCCTTTGAAATAACCTCATCCATTTCCTTTAAAAGATTTTCAGGATCTAAAGCAACACCATTTCCAAGAATGTTGACAGTTTCCTTGCGAAAGATTCCTGAAGGGAGAAGATGAAGAGCAAATTTTCCAAATTCGTTGATTACAGTATGGCCGGCGTTTCCACCTCCCTGATATCGAACAACGACATCATATTTTTCTGTAAGAAGGTCAACCATACGGCCTTTTCCTTCATCGCCCCAGTTGATACCTACAATTGCGCAGTTTCCCATAAATTCCTTTCCGTCTGACTAACAGCATTACGTCGTTACCAGGCTTACCGTCGTTAAAATATAAAACAGGCGACTTAAACCCAGTGTTAAGACGCCCTTGCCTTTACTGAAAAATTTTACACTTGATATTATCTGTTGTCAAATTGTTTTTTATTAGCATTTTTTATGAATTTTTAGGGAAAAAGTGTTGATTGGCCTTCTTGAAAATAATAAATTTGTTGTGTTATCATTCAATCGTTTTTAAACTATCATTTATTTTATAATAATTTTATAATATAATAATTTTATAATATTCAATCGTTTTATGGTATTTAACACTAAAGGTGTGGAAAGCAGGTGTGTTATGAAATATACGAAGCAGGAAGTTATACAGTTTGTACAGGAAGTAGACATTAAATTTATCCGTCTTGCTTTTTGCGATGTCTTCGGAAAGCAGAAAAATATATCAATTATGCCAAGTGAATTAGAAAGGGCCTTTAATTACGGTATTGCTATTGATGCTTCTGCTGTATGTGGTTTTGGTGGTGAGGTTCATTCGGATTTATTCCTTTATCCTGATTCTGATACACTTGCGATACTGCCTTGGAGGCCTGAGCATGGCAAGGTAGTAAGAATGTACTGCACAATTAAAAATCCGGATGGAAGCATTTTCGAAAATGATACAAGAAGTATTCTTATCAGGGCAATTGAGGATGCTAAAAAGGCAGGACTGAGCTTTTACTTTGGTTCTGAAATGGAATTTTATTTATTCAAGCTTGATGAAGATGGAGAAGTGACAAAGGTTCCTTATGACAGGGCAGGATATATGGATATGGCACCTGATGACAAAGGAGAAAATGTAAGACGTGAAATTTGTCTTACACTTGAACAGATGGATATTGTGCCTGAATGCTCACATCATGAGGAAGGACCAGGACAGAATGAAATTGATTTCAGATATTCAGATGCCTTGTCAGCAGCAGATAATGCCATGGCCTTTGTTACTGTTGTAAAGGCTATTGCTTCAAGAAACGGTCTTTATGCAGACTTTTCTCCAAAGCCTTTAGAGGACAAACCGGGAAATGGCTTCCACATCAACATTTCCGTAAAAAGTGAAAATGGCGAGGTTATTTCTTCTGAAGTTATTGCAGGAATATTAAAGCATGCAAAAGAAATGACAGCCTTCTTAAATCCGACAGAAGCTTCTTATAAAAGACTTGGTGTTTTCAAAGCTCCAAAATATATTTCCTGGTCAAGTGAAAACCGTTCACAGCTTATAAGAATTCCTGCTGCAACAGGCGAATATAAAAGAGCAGAGCTTCGTTCAGCAGATCCTTCTGCAAATCCCTATCTTGCTTTTGCACTTTTGATTTATGCAGGATTGGATGGTGTTTTAAACAAGCTTGAGCTTCCAAAGGAAACAGATTTTAATTTCTTTACAATGCCTAAATCTGTAGTCAACGAATATGAGATGCTTCCACAGTCTTTAGAGGAAGCAAAGTTTATTGTTTCAGAAAGCGAGTTTATCAGAGAGCATTTTCCGAGTATGTTAATAAGAACATACTGCAGAAAAAATGATAAATAAAAGCGATAAATAAAAATGATAAGTAAAAATGATACGTAAAAGTAAAAATGATATATCATTTTAAAAACTAAATCAGAATTTAAAAAGTAAATAATAAATGCAAAGCTGATTAGGAAACTATAGTAAACAACATAGATATATAGCAAACAACACAGATATACAGATGCAAAGAAATACAAATACAGAAAAAGAAATTAAATGCAAAAGTAATAAATTAAGAAGAAAGGAGGCAGACTTCAGATGGTTTTTGAGGAGAGAGCATATAAAACTTTGGTTGTATCATCATCAGAAAAGTTTAATGACAATTTATCACCGGTACTTGGAAATGGAAAATGTAATCCAATAACCTGGGTTGACAGTATTGCAGCCGCTAAGAGAATGATACTTGAAAATGTGTTTGATTATGTCATAATCAATACTCCTCTTCCTGATGAGCTTGGAGTAAAGTTTGCCATTGACCTTTCAGAGAATAAAAATCTTGTTTGTCTTATTCTTGTTCGTTCAGAGCTTTATCCTGAAATAAAAGCCAAGGTTACTCCTTATGGTGCATATACTCTTTCAAAACCTACCTCCGGCGTGGCCATTTCTCAGGCTTTGGACTTTTGTGCAGCTACAAGGGAAAGATTAAGAGGCTTTGAGAAGAAAACTCTTTCTATAGAAGGAAAGATGGAAGAAATAAGGCTTGTAAATCGTGCAAAATGGCTTTTGATTGAGAACATGAGATTAACTGAGCCTGAAGCGCACAAATATATAGAAAAAAAAGCTATGAATCTGTGCATAAGTAAGACCGATGTAGCAAGAGAAATAATAAAAAATTATCCTTGACAAAAACACTTTAGCGTATTAAACTACCACAACAAAAGGCAATGGCGTCTTGAAGTTTACTTCAGGGCGCCTTTTTGTTTTTTATAAATAAATCTTACAAAGGAGGAAGAAGGAATGTGCTCGATAATGGGACTGTCAAAAAAGAATATAACAGAGGAGGAATTCCGAAATAATTTCGAGAAAACTATTTCACGCGGACCTGATATGGAACGCATTCTGGAAGTTGGCGAAGGAGTACTTGGATTTCAGAGATTATCAATCATGGGTTTGTCGGAAAGCGGCATGCAGCCCTTTACCTTGAAGGGAAATGCAGTGGTATGTAACGGTGAACTTTATGGTTTCAGACCTGAAAAGGCTGCGTTGATTGAGGAAGGATATGTATTTTCAAGTGAATCCGACTGCGAGATTATTCTCCCCATGTACGAAAAGTACGGTGTCAAAATGTTTGAAAAGCTTGATGCCGAGTTCGCTATGATTATATATGACAGTGAGAAGAATTCTTTGGTTGCGGCAAGGGATCCGATTGGTATCAGACCTTTGTTTTACGCATATGATAAAGATGGCTGTATTATGTTTGCAAGTGAGGCTAAGAATCTTGTTGGCTTAAGTGAAAAAGTAAGTCCATTCCCTCCCGGACATTACTATTCAGACGGCAAATTTGTTTGTTATAACGATTTAGCAGCAAGGCAACAGTATTCGGAAGATGATTTGGAGACTGCCTGTAAAAAAATTAAGGAGTTACTCGTAAAAGGAGTTGAGAAACGACTTGATGCGGATGCTCCGGTAGGATTTTTGCTTTCAGGCGGTCTTGACAGCTCACTTGTATGTGCTATTTCAACAAAGCTTCTCGGCAAGCCGATTGAAACCTATGCAATCGGTATGAATGAGGATGCGATTGACTTAAAGTATGCTAAAGAAGTAGCAGATTACATAAAGAGTAACCATCATGAGATTATTATTAATAAAGAAATAGTTTTGGATACTCTTGAAGAGGTTGTAAAAATACTTGGCACATATGATATTACCACTATCAGAGCTTCAATGGGTATGTACCTTATTTGTAAGGCGATAAAGGAAAGTACTGATACAAGAGTATTACTTACAGGTGAAATTTCCGATGAGATTTTCGGTTACAAGTATACTGACTTTGCTCCTGATGCAGAGGAATTCCAGAAGGAAGCAGAGAAGAGATTAAGAGAACTTTACATGTATGATGTATTAAGAGCTGACCGTTGTATTTCAGTAAACTCAATGGAAGCAAGAGTTCCCTTTGGCGATTTGGAATTTGTTAAGTATGTAATGAGCATCAATCCTGAACTTAAGATGAACAAGTACAACAAAGGTAAATATCTTTTAAGACATGCTTTTGAAGATGGCGATTATTTGCCTGTAAGTATCCTTTTCAGAGAAAAAGCTGCTTTCTCTGATGCAGTAGGACATTCAATGGTTGATTATATCAAGGAATATGCGTCATCAAAGTATACAGATGAAGAATTTAAAGAAAAATGCAGTAAATACACATATGCCACTCCGTTTACAAAGGAATCTTTGTTATACAGAGAGCTTTTTGAGAAATATTATGAAGGTCAGGCAGAGATGATAAAAGACTTCTGGATGCCTAACAAATCCTGGGAGAACTGTGACGTTGATGATCCGTCAGCGCGTGTACTCAAAAACTACGGACAAAGCGGTATGTAAAGAATCGGGGTAATATTGTAAAAGAATCGAGGTTAATATGGAAAAGGATATCTCTCGACAGCAAAATAAAGGCTTATACAGTGAAGAATTTGAGCATGATAACTGCGGTATTGGTGCAATAGTAAGTATTAAGGGTATTAAAACTCATCAGACCGTAAGTGATGCATTAAGAATAGTTGAAAATCTTGAGCACAGAGCAGGTAAAGATGCAACCGGTGAAACCGGTGACGGTGTTGGTATCATGCTCCAGATTTCGCATGGCTTTTTTAAGAAAGCAGCCTTGGAAGAGGGAATAAAGCTTGGTGATGAGCGCGAATATGGCATCGGTATGTTCTTTTTCCCGCAGGATGAGCTTAAAAGAAAACGTTCCATGAAGATGTTTGAAATAATAGCACAGAAGGAAGGGTTAGAGTTTTTAGGCTGGAGAACAGTTCCTACAAGTCCTGAGGTTTTAGGCAAAAAAGCTGTTGACTGTATGCCCTGCATTCTTCAGGGCTTTGTGAAGAAGCCGTCAAAGCTTGAGAAGGGGCTTGAATTTGACCGCAGATTATATGTTGTAAGAAGAGTATTTGAACAGACCTGCGAAGATACCTATGTCGTTTCATTATCTTCAAGAACCATCGTTTACAAGGGCATGTTCCTTGTAGGACAGCTTCGTACTTTCTTTAAGGACCTGGAAAATGAGGATTATGAGTCTGCAATTGCAATAGTTCATTCCCGTTTCTCAACCAACACAAATCCGAGCTGGGAGAGAGCACATCCTAACAGATTTATTGTTCATAATGGAGAAATTAATACGATTAAGGGAAATGTTGACAGGATGTTAGCACGAGAAGAGACCATGTATTCTGACTTCCTTGAATCCCAGCTTTCAAAAATAACTCCGGTTGTCAGTGCATCAGGTTCTGACTCTGCAATGCTTGACAATACTTTGGAATTTTTCGTAATGAACGGACTTCCTTTGCCTTTGGCAGTAATGATAACAATACCTGAGCCCTGGCTTAACAATGAAGCCATGTCAAGAGAGAGGAAGGATTTCTATAAATATTACTCAACAATGATGGAGCCCTGGGATGGCCCTGCATCCATTTTATTCTCAGATGGCGATGTAATGGGTGCTGTTCTTGACAGAAATGGTCTTCGTCCTTCAAGATTTTATGTTACAAATGATGATTATCTTATTTTGTCATCAGAAGTTGGTGTTTTGCCTATTCCTGAAGAAAGAATTAAGCATAAAGACCGCTTAAAACCCGGAAAGATGCTGCTTGTAGATACTGTTTCAGGAAGACTGATAGATGATGATGAGATAAAGAGCGCATATGCCTTAAAACAGCCCTACGGTGAATGGCTTGACAGAAACATGACCTTTTTGTCAGAGCAAAAAATTCCCAACAAGAAAGTTGAAAGCTATTCAGATGAAGAACTTGCAAGATTACAGAAGGCATTTGGCTATGCATATGAGGATTTGACCACCTCTATTCTTCCAATGGCACTTAATGGTACTGAAAGTATCGGTGCGATGGGTGTTGATGTTCCATTAGCTGTTCTTTCTGACAGACATCAGCCGTTATTTAATTACTTTAAGCAGCTTTTTGCGCAGGTTACTAACCCGCCTATTGACTCTATTCGTGAGAAAATCGTTACTTCAACAGGTCTTTATCTTGGTTCAAGTGGTAATATTCTTGAGGAAAAGGAAGAAAACTGCAGAATGTTAAGTATTCCTTCACCGATTCTTACCTCAGTTGAATTGCTTAAGATAAAGTCCATGAAGGTAGAGGGCTTTAAGGTTGAGATAGTACCGATAATTTACTATAAAAACACATCTTTGGAAAAAGCGATTGATCACATGTTTGTTGAGGTTGACAGAGCTCACAGAGATGGTGCAAATATTATTATTTTGTCAGACAGAGGGGTTGACGAAAACCATGTTGCCATTCCTTCCTTACTTGCAGTAGCTGCATTGCAGCAGTATCTTGTAAGAACCAAGAAAAGAACAGGCTTGTCGGTAATTCTCGAAAGCGGTGAACCAAGAGAAGTTCATCATTTTGCGACCTTGCTTGGATATGGTGTTTCTGCTGTGAACCCGTATTTGGTTGAAGATTCTATCAGAACATTAATTGAAAAGAATATGCTTGATAAAGATTTCTATGCAGCAGTAGAAAGCTTTAACGAAGCAGTAGTAGGCGGCATTGTCAAAATTGCTTCAAAGATGGGTATTTCAACAATACAGTCTTATCAGGGCGCAAAGATTTTTGAAGCAATAGGTATAAGCAAGTCAGTAATTGACAAGTATTTCAAAGGAACTGTTTCAAGAATTGGCGGAATTGATATTAAGGATATTGAAAACGATGTTGAATACAGACATTCCAAGGCCTTTGATCCATTGACTTTAACTACAGATGACACTTTGGACAGTACAGGCTTGCATAAGATGAGAAGCGGTTTTGAGGAGCATCTTTACAATCCTCAGACAATTCATCTTCTCCAGCAGTCAACAAGAACAGGTAATTTTGAGCTTTTCAAAGAATATACAAAGCTTGTTGACAAAGAGGACTCAGCTCGCAATCTTCGTGGTTTGCTTGAATTTAAGAAAGCAAAGAAGGCTATTCCTTTAAGCGAAGTTGAACCAGCTTCTGAAATTGTTAAGAGATTCAAAACAGGCGCAATGTCCTATGGCTCAATTTCTAAAGAGGCACATGAGACAATGGCTATTGCCATGAATATGTTAAAGGGTAAGTCAAACTCTGGTGAAGGTGGCGAAGATGAAGAACGCTTTACAGTAGGACCTGACGGACTTAACAGATGTTCTGCAATTAAGCAGGTGGCTTCAGGACGATTTGGTGTTACAAGTAAGTATTTGGTAAGTGCAAAGGAAATACAGATAAAGATGGCACAGGGTGCAAAGCCCGGCGAAGGCGGACATCTGCCAGGAAAGAAGGTATACCCCTGGATTGCAAAGACAAGACTTTCAACACCGGGTGTTTCATTGATTTCACCTCCTCCTCATCATGATATATATTCAATTGAGGATTTGGCTGAACTTATATATGACTTAAAGAATGCAAACAAGGATGCGAGAATATCCGTTAAGCTTGTTTCAGAAGCAGGTGTTGGTACTGTAGCCTCAGGTGTTGCCAAAGCAGGTGCGCAGGTTATCCTGATATCAGGTTATGATGGTGGTACAGGTGCAGCACCTAAAAGCTCAATACATAATGCAGGTCTTCCTTGGGAATTAGGCTTGGCAGAAGCACATCAGACCTTGCTTTTAAACGGCCTTCGTGACAAGGTTATTCTTGAAACAGATGGTAAGCTTATGAGCGGAAGGGATGTTGCAATCGCAGCTATTTTAGGAGCTGAGGAATTTGGTTTTGCTACTGCTCCTTTGGTAACTATGGGTTGCGTAATGATGAGAGTATGTAACCTTGATACCTGCCCTGTTGGAATTGCCACACAGAATCCTGAGCTTAGAAAGAGATTTGCAGGAAAACCCGAATATATTGTAAACTTCATGACCTTTATTGCAGAAGAGCTGCGTGAGATTATGGCAGAGCTTGGTGTACGAAAGGTAGATGAGCTTGTAGGCAGAACTGATTTGCTTAAGAGAAAAGAACTTGCTTTGGAAGGTAATCTTTCAAAGGTTGATATTTCTGCTATTGTTGCTGACTTTGGCAATCAGGGTGTGACAGGAAAGAAGCTTTTTAAATACAATGATAAAAATCCTTATGACTTTGAACTTGAGAAGACTGTGGATGAAAGCGTTTTACTGAAAGCCTTTGGTTTAAATGGCAGCAAGGTAACACCATTAAGTGACATCAAGCCTGAGAAAGTTGAAATAGAAATTAAGAATACGGACAGATCATTGGGCACCTTGCTTGGCGCAGAGCTTACAAGGCGCTATGGTGAGGAGCTTGAAGAGGATACTTACAGTGTTATCTGTCATGGCGCAGGCGGACAAAGCTTTGGTGCTTTCATTCCAAAAGGCTTAACAATTAAGCTTCAGGGTGACAGTAACGATTACTTTGGAAAGGGTCTGTCAGGTGGTACTTTATCAGTTTATCCTCCTGTAGGTGCAAATTACAAAGAGGACGAAAATATCATTATCGGTAACGTTGCTTTGTATGGCGCAACAAGTGGTAAAGCATACATTAATGGTGTTGCAGGCGAAAGATTTGCTGTAAGAAATTCCGGTGCATATGCCGTTGCAGAAGGCTGTGGTGATCATGGCTGTGAATATATGACAGGCGGCAGGGTTGTTATTTTAGGAAGCACAGGAAAGAACTTTGCTGCAGGTATGAGTGGTGGTATTGCTTATGTTCTTGACAGCGAAGCAACTCTTTACAGAAAGTTAAATAAGCAGATGGTATCTTCTGAACCTGTTACGAATAAATATGATGTACTTGAACTTAAGGAAATGATTGAGAATCATGTCAGAATGACAGGCTCAAAGAAGGGTAAGGAGATAATTGATAATTTCAGTTTCTATCTTCCCAAGTTTAAGAAGGTCGTACCACATGATTACAAGAATATGATGATGACTATTGCCCAGATGGAAGAAAAGGGTATCAGTCGTGAGCAGGCCAGAGTAGAAGCATTCAAGTTTTATACTCAGGGTAAATAACATTATCGATATAATACCGAAAAGAGGCAGTTATGGGTAAAGCAACAGGCTTTTTGGAATATGACAGAAAGGAAGCGAAAGCTGTTTCGCCCCTTGAAAGAATAAAAAATTATAATGAATTTCACCAGGCTTTGTTTACTGAAGAACAGAGAGAGCAGGCTGCAAGGTGCATGGACTGTGGTGTGCCTTTTTGTCAGGCGGGAATGATGGTTAAGGGGATGACAACAGGTTGTCCGCTTAACAACTTAATCCCTGAATGGAACGATTTGGTTTACAGAGGAAATTTTGCAGAAGCATATGAGCGTTTACATAAGACAAGCAATTTCCCTGAATTTACCTGTCGTGTGTGCCCTGCATTATGTGAAAAGGCATGTACTTGCGGGCTTAATGGTGAAGCTGTTTCAACTAAAGAAAATGAAATGGCAATAATTGAATATGCTTACGAAAAAGGTCTTGCAAAAGCAAAGCCGCCTGTCAATCGTACCGGAAAAAAGGTAGCGGTTATTGGTTCAGGACCTGCAGGTTTGGCAGTTGCAGATCAGTTAAATCACAGAGGACATAATGTTACGGTTTTTGAAAGAAGTGACAGAATTGGTGGTTTGCTTCGTTACGGAATTCCTAACATGAAGCTTGAAAAAGGCATTATCGACAGAAAATTAGCAGTGATGGAAGAGGAAGGAGTTGTTTTTAAGACTTCTTCAAATGTCGGCAAGGATGTTTTGGCAGAGGATATTGTAAAACAGTATGATGCAGTTGTCTTAGCATGTGGTTCATCTAATCCTCGTGATATAAAAGCACCCGGAAGAGATGCAAAGGGAATTTACTTTGCAGTGGATTTTCTTGCATCAACTACTAAAAGCATGCTTGATAACGGTTTTGAGAATGACAAGGATGGAAGATGTGTATTAAAGCCTGATACTTATATTTCTGCTTGTGGCAAGGATGTTATTGTTATAGGTGGTGGTGATACAGGTAATGACTGTGTTGGTACATGTATCCGTCATGGCTGTAAATCTGTTACTCAGCTTGAAATGATGCCAAAGGCACCTGATAAGAGACTTGATAGTAACCCATGGCCTGAATGGCCGATGGTTTGCAAGACAGACTATGGTCAGGAAGAAGCAATAGCAGTATTCGGACATGATCCAAGAGTTTATACAACTACTGTCAAGGAGTTTAAGAAAAACGAAGAGGGCTGCCTTACAAGCGTAGTTACTGTTTTACTTGAAAGCAAATTAGACGAAGAAACCGGAAGAAAATCAATGGTTATGGTAGAAGGAAGTGAAAAGGAACTTCCCTGCCAGATGGTCTTAATTGCAGCAGGCTTCCTTGGAAGTGAGGAATATGTTACAAAAGCATTTGAGGTTTCAGTGAATGCAAGAACAAATGTTGAGACAGAAAATGGCAGTCATAAAACTGCAAAGGATAAAATCTTTACTGCAGGTGACATGCATACAGGACAGTCATTGGTTGTTAAGGCAATAAGAGAAGGCAGAGACTGTGCAAGAGAAGTTGATGAGTATCTTATCGGATATTCAAACCTTTAAAAAGTTTTTGCCGAAGTGAAAAGTTTATTTCCACTTTGAAAAATACACTTAAAAAAGTTTTTTGAAAAATTGTAAAATATGTGTTGACAAGATAAAAACAAAGTAGTAATATCTCGAACATAAGAAAGGCAACGGCGTCTTTGGAGAATTCCAAAGGCGCTTTTTCTTTTTGTTATTTACTGCTATCAAAGCTTGAAATAAAGGCTTGATAAGGGCAGGAAAGATAAAAAAGCAAAGGAGACATGTTATGGAAACAGTATCAGATTATTTCGGCAGTAAAGTATTTGATGACAGAGTTATGAAGGCTATGTTGTCAGCAGACGTTTACCAGTCTCTCAGAAAGACCATTGACGAAGGCGCTAAATTAGATATTTCAGTTGCAAATGCAGTTGCTACAGCAATGAAGGATTGGGCAGTAGCACAGGGTGCAACACATTATACACATTGGTTCCAGCCTCTTACCGGTAAGACAGCAGAGAAGCATGACAGCTTTATTACTCCTGCATCAGACGGAAGAGTAATCATGGAATTCTCAGGAAAGGAACTTATCAAGGGTGAACCTGATGCATCTTCTTTCCCTTCAGGTGGTATCAGAGCTACCTTTGAAGCAAGAGGTTATACCGCATGGGATCCTACCTCATATGCCTTTATTAAGGCAAAAACACTTTGCATTCCTACAGCTTTCTGCTCATACGGCGGTGAAGCACTTGATAAGAAGACTCCTTTGTTAAGATCAATGGAGGCTTTGAACAAGCAGGCATTGAGAGTTTTGAAATTATTTGGAAATGACGATGTTAAGGCAGTTAGAACATCAGTTGGACCTGAACAGGAATATTTCCTTGTTGATGGTGAGATGTTCAATGCACGCCCTGACTTGATGTATACAGGCAGAACACTTTTTGGTGCAATGCCTCCTAAAGGACAGGAAATGGATGACCATTACTTCGGTGCTATTAAGCCAAGAGTTGCAGCATTCATGGAGGAATTGAATGATGAACTCTGGAAGCTTGGCATTCTTGCTAAGACACAGCATAACGAAGTTGCTCCTGCTCAGCACGAATTGGCACCTATCTACACAACCACAAACATTGCAACAGACCACAATCAGTTGACAATGGAAATTATGCAGAAGGTGGCACAGAAGCATGGTCTTGCATGTCTTCTTCATGAAAAACCGTTTGCTGGGGTGAACGGTTCGGGTAAACACAATAACTGGTCTATCTCCACTGACACAGGAACTAATCTCCTTTCACCCGGATCTACGCCTTATGAAAATGCTCAGTTCCTTTTGTTCCTTGTTGCAGTTATTAAAGCGGTCGACGATTATCAGGACCTTCTTAGAATCGCTGTAGCTACAGCAAGTAACGACCACAGACTCGGTGCTAACGAGGCACCCCCGGCAATTATTTCGATTTTCCTTGGTGATGAATTAACAGCAATTTTGGATGCTATCGAAACCGGAAAGCCTTATGCGGGTTCAGAAAAGCAGGTTATGAAGCTTGGTGTATCAGTTCTTCCAAGATTTGCAAAGGATACAACAGACCGTAACAGAACATCACCTTTTGCATTTACAGGTAACAAGTTTGAATTCAGATCACTTGGTTCTTCAAACAGCATTTCATGTACAAACATCATGCTTAATGCAGCAGTTGCTGATACCTTGAGAGTGTTTGCAGATGAACTTGAAGCTGCTCCTGATTTTGAGGCTGCATTGAATGAAATGATTAAGCGTACCATTAAAGAACATAAGAGAATTCTCTTTAACGGAAACGGTTATGATGACAGCTGGGTTAAGGAAGCAGAAAAGAGAGGTCTTTGCAATTACAAGACAACTCCTGACTGTATGCCTCATATTCTTGATAAGAAGAATGCTGACATGCTTATTGGCGAGAACATATTTACAGAGGTTGAACTTAAGTCAAGATGCGAGATCATGCTTGAGAACTACTGCAAGACAGTTTTCATTGAAGCACGTACAATGAGCGATATGTCAAGAAAGATGATTTTACCTGCAGTTGAGAAATATACAGCCACTGTTGCAAAGACAGCAGTTGAAAAGAAGGCTGTTGTTCCTGAAGCAAATTGCTATTATGAGAAGGAAGTAGTTGGAAAGCTTGGTAAGTTATCTGATGAGATTTATGAAGCTACAAAGGCTTTGGAAGCAGAAACAGCAAAGGCTAAGTCAATCGATGATATCATTGAACAAAGCTATGCTATTCGCGATTATGTTCTCCCTGCAATGGCTGCACTTCGTGAAGCTGCTGATGAAGCAGAAGTTAATACTTCAGAAGAGTATTGGCCATTCCCGACTTATGCAAAGCTTTTATTCGGAGTTAAATAATATAAGAAAGTAATAATAGGAAGAAAAGCAAATAATAAGCTTTAAGAAAGTATTTAAGTGATTAATTTAAGTGATTAATAAGCTTAAGAAATTAGTTTTTGGCAATGAGGTCAAAACACTGGGAAAAGTGTTTTGGCCTTTTTTATAAGGCTTTAGTGAATAAAAAAACTTAAGCAAACTCAGTGTGAAAAAAAGGGGACTTTCCTAAGAGAAGGATTGGGGAATCTATTGTAAACGGAGGAAAGATTATGGGCGATTTAGAATTTGTAACATCGGAACTTTGGGGGCTTTGGTTCCTCATTGGCGCGGCACTGGTATTCTGGATGCAGGCAGGTTTCGCAATGGTAGAAGCAGGTTTTACCAGAGCTAAAAATACCGGTAACATCATCATGAAAAACCTTATGGACTTTTGTATTGGTACAGTAATGTTCATACTTATAGGCTTTGGTTTATTCCTTGGTGAAGATGCATTGTTTGGACTTGTAGGTATTCCGAACTTTGATATTTTTACCAACTATGCAGAGTTTGACTGGTCAAACTTCGTATTTAACCTTGTTTTCTGTGCTACCACTGCTACTATTGTATCAGGTGCAATGGCAGAGAGAACAAAATTCTTAAGCTACTGTATTTATTCAGCAGTTATTTCAGCAATTATCTACCCTATTGAAGCTCATTGGACATGGGGTGGCGGCTGGCTTTCACAGATTGGTTTCCATGATTTCGCAGGTTCAAACTGCATTCACATGGTTGGTGGTATCTGCGCATTGATTGGTGCTTATATCTTAGGACCAAGAATTGGTAAGTTTGTAAAAGGAAAAGATGGAAAGGTTACTAAAGTTAATGCTTTCCCCGGACACAACATCGCTTTAGGCTGCCTTGGTGTTTTCATTCTCTGGCTTGGCTGGTATGGCTTTAACGGCGCTGCTGCAGTATCTGTTGCAGAAATGGGTTCAATTTTTGTAACAACAACAATAGCTCCTGCAGTTGCAACTGTTGTTTGTATGGTATTCACCTGGGTTAAGTATGGCAAGCCTGATGTTTCAATGTGTTTGAACGCATCTTTGGCAGGTTTGGTTGCTATTACTGCTCCTTGTGATGTATGTGATGCATTTGGTGCAACAATTATTGGTGCTGTTTCAGGTCTTATTGTTATCTTTGGTATCTGGTTACTTGATAACAAGCTTCATATTGATGACCCTGTTGGTGCTGTTGGTGTTCACATGTTAAATGGTATCTGGGGAACTTTAGCTGTTGGTTTGTTTGCTACTGAAACTGCTCCTGCTTATGCTCGTGGTTTTGGTGATGGTGTAAACTTTGGTGCTAACCAGATTTGTGGCGAAGGTCTTTTCTACGGTGGCGGATTTAAGCTTTTAGGAATTCAGTGTGTTGGTCTCTTAGCAACTGCTGCTTTCACCGCTGTTACTATTACTATTACATTTATTGTTATTAAGAAGATTTTTGGTTTAAGAGTTACTGCAGAAGAAGAAATTATCGGTCTTGATAAGACAGAACATGGTTTGCCTTCAGCATATGCAGGTTTTGCAATGATGGATGACGGTTTTGGTATTTCTTATCTTGAAAATCCTGATACAGAGCTTGTTGCAAAGATTGCTTCTGAGGGTGGAGAAAATGCCGGCGGAAGTTCAGTTGAGGAAGCTATTCCTGTTGTTGTGGCTCCTAAGAAGGCAGCTTCTGAGAGTGGTACTCCTAAGATGACTAAGGTTGAAATTATCTGCAAGGAGCGTATGCTTGAGACCTTGAAGGATGCAATGATTGGTATTGGTATTACCGGTATGACAGTTACTCATGTAATGGGTTGTGGTGTTCAGAAGGGCAAACCGGAGTACTACAGAGGAACAGTGCTTGAACCTTCACTTCTTCCTAAGATTCAGGTTGAAATGGTTATAAGCAAGGTACCTGTTGCATTAGTTGTTGAAACTGCAAAGAAGGTACTTTATACAGGACATATCGGCGATGGCAAGATCTTCGTTTATGATGTAGAGAACGTAATCAAGGTTCGTACAGGTGAAACAGGATATGACGCTTTGCAGGATGAAGAATAGGATTTGCAGGATTGAATAGAATACAAAGTTTTGTAGAATCAAATAGAATACAAAGCATTGTAGATTATAAGATTTTGCAGAATTAAGAGTAACAAGAATAATGTTTACCATGGGCGCTTGTTTAATGCAGGCGCCTTTTTATGTATTTCTTATTCCATTTAATTTCCATTCAATACCATTTAAGTCTATCTAATCCTATCTAAGTCCACATCATTTCATATCTGTCATGTCATTCCATGTGTGCCTCTTATTTTTTCAGACTGTCTTGTCTAATCTATATGGAAATAGTATAATAAACCTTTAAGAGTTATTTTTAGCTGAAATGAAACAACATAAGGTAAGGTAGGAGATGAAATTTTTATATTATACTTTGGCATTTGTTCCGGTACTGATTTTGCTGCTGATTTATGCTTTCAGACTTATCATGCGTTTGACAAAGCCTTTGATGAAGCTTGAAAAAAAGAAGCTTTGGAAAGCAGTTCGCATTGCTTTGTCACTTATCATATGCGCTATGTCTTTTATGGTTTTTTCTGTTCCGGGAATAATATCATTACATTTTCTTGTTTTAGCTTTGATTACTGATATTGTCATGTGGCTTGTCAATAAAGTCTGCAAGCTGAAAAAGGAATCAAAGTGGAACAGCTCATGGCGGTATTTACTGCCTGCCATAGCTACTATAGCTTTTATTTTTTACGGATATTGGAATTTAAATCATCTGGTAGTTACGGAATATGAGCTTGATTCGCAGAAAATTGATGGCAATGGATACAGAATCGCTTTTCTTTCAGATGTTCATTACGGAGGAATACAGAAAAAACAGGTTTTGAAGGAAAAAATTGATGAAATTAATGCAAAAAATCCGGATTTGATAATACTTGGAGGTGATATCACCGAAGAGGAAACTTCAAATGAGGAAATGCATGAGATTTTTGAGATTTTATCCGGACTTAAGAGCAAATATGGCACTTATTATGTATATGGCAATCATGATTTGCAGTTATATAGGGATAAAGAACAGAGAAGCTATTCATGGAATGAATATCTGGAAGCTTTACACAAGGCCGGAATTACTGTTTTAGATGATGAAGCGGTGATAATTGATAAGGATTTTCTTTTGATTGGCAGGAAAGATTTGTCAATGGGAGAAAGATTGTCTTTGAAGGATTTGGAAGCTTTTGGCAGGGCTTTTGAATTGGGTGGTGGCATAAAGCCGGATTACTTTATTCTTGAAATTGATCATCAGCCTAATTTGGAGGAAGGAAAATCAGATTTACTGCTTTCCGGACATACTCATGGCGGTCAGATGTGGCCGATTGGCATTATAATGGATATTTTAGGTGATCCTACATATGGTGAGTATACAAAGAAAAAGCATTTAATTGTTTCTTCAGGCGTGGCAGGCTGGGGATTTCCTTTTAAGACTGCAAAGAGAAGTGAATATCTTATAATTGATGTGAAATAATGGCAGGCTTTAAAGAAACAATATAGATTATTACAAATTATTAAGAAACAATACAGATTATTACAAATTATGAATTAAGATTTGTATCAGTAAACAGTTGAATTATGAATAAAGTTTATAATCAGAATAGTATAAAGAGTATAAAGTTTATTAGGGATAAGCAAACTATGTTACAAATAGGAATTTGTAGGAAAAATCAATAATTTGTATGAACAAAGAAGAATTAGAAGGAAAGATTATTGGAGGAAACATGGATAGTTTTGTTGTTTTTGACAAAGTTAATAAAGTCTATACAATGGGTGAGGTCCAGATTAATGCTTTACATGATGCGTCCTTTAATATAGAAAAAGGCGAAATTGTTGTTATAGTCGGACCATCCGGTGCAGGAAAAACCACATTGCTTAACATACTTGGCGGAATGGACAGCTTAAGTTCGGGAAAGGTTTTGGTAGATGGAGTCGAGATTTCCGCATATTCTGACAAAGAGTTAACGGATTACAGACGGTATGATGTTGGATTTGTGTTTCAGTTTTATAATCTGATTCAGAATCTTACAGCACTTGAAAATGTCGAAATGGCAACTCAGATATGCAAGAAACCTTTATCACCTTTAGAAATGATTAAGCAGGTAGGATTGGAAGAAAGAAAATCAAACTTCCCGGCCCAGCTTTCAGGCGGTGAACAGCAGAGAGTTTCAATTGCAAGAGCTTTGGCAAAAAATCCCAAGCTTCTGCTTTGCGATGAGCCAACAGGTGCTTTGGATTATGTGACAGGAAAGCAGATTTTAAAGCTTCTGCAGGACACTTCAAGGGAAAATGGCATGACGGTTGTTATCATTACACATAACAGCGCATTAACTGCCATGGCCGACAGAGTTATTAAAGTTAAGAACGGCACTGTAGTAGCGCAGTATAAGAATGAAAAGATTACACCTGTAGAAGAAATAGAATGGTAAAAAAATGCTGACAAAAGTTATTTTCAGAACAATTAAAAAGTCACTTGGACGATATTTTGCAATCCTTTCAATTATTGCTTTGGGAGTCGGTTTTTTCGTTGGTCTTCGTGTAACAGAAGAAGCTATGCGAAGTACGGCTGACAAATATCTTGATGAACTTAATCTTTATGATTACAGACTTGTAAGTACATGGGGTATAACAGCAGAAGACGAAAAAGCTTTTAAGGGAATATACGGAAGTGAAAATGTAAGCGGTTCAGTAAGCTCGGATGTTATCATATGCAATGATAACGGTTCGGACAATGTTTTTCATGCGCATACATTACTTGATGGCATAAACGGAGTTGACATAAAGGTCGGAAGAAAGCCTGAAAAGGTAAATGAGTGCTTGCTTGACGGGCTTTATTTTGACGAAAATATGATAGGTAAGAAGCTTGTTTTGTCGTCAAACAATTCAGACAGCATATCAGAGCTTTTTTCTTATAAGGAATATGAAATAGTAGGTATATGTAATTCTTCCGAATATATTAATTTCCAGAGAGGTACTACTTCTTTGGCAGGAGGAAAAGTTGCAGGATTTATTTACATTCCTGAAGAAGGCTTTAATTCAGAATATTATACAGAATTATTCATAAAGCTTCCTGTTCATAAGCAGATTTATTCAGAAGATTATGATGGAATGATTGACAGTGTAAAAGAAGGCATTGAGCGTTTATTTGAAGAACGTTCTGAATTAAGATACAAAGAAATTTATGATGAGGCTTATGAAAAGATTAAAGATGCAAGGGCAGAGGTTGAGTTAAAAAAGGACGAGCTTGAGAGTAAGAAAGCAGAACTTCAGGCATTCGTTATGAATTTCCCAGGTTTTACACCAGACAGCACAGTACTTGAAATGCTTGAGAATGCAGAAAAAGCTATTAAAGAAGCAGAAGACGAGATAGATGAAGCTGAATTGGAACTTTCAGAGATTGAATTTCCTACAACCTTTGTTCTTGACAGAAAGTCAACTAATTTGGGTTATTTAAGCTTTAAGAATGATATTCAGATAGTTTCAGGTGTTGCAAAGGTATTTCCTTTATTCTTTTTCTTAGTTGCTGCTTTGGTATGCATCACAACCATGACAAGAATGGTTGGTGAGATGAGAACACAAAATGGTGTTTTAAAGGCACTTGGTTACAGTAATTTTGCAGTTGCCTCACAGTATTTAATATATGCCGGAAGCGCATCTTTAGTCGGATGCTTTGTAGGCTTTGTGCTTGGTTCAAAACTTATGCCGCTTGCTTTATGGCAGGTTTATCACATAATGTATGCGATAAACAGACCAATAGAATATGTGCTTGACTGGTACTTGTTCGGAAGCTGCGCAGTAATTTACATGATTGCAATGCAGGGCATTACCTGGCTTGTGTGCCGAAAAGATTTGCAAACAAGCTCAGCCGGTTTGATGCGACCTGTTTCTCCAAGCGCAGGCAAGCGTATTTTACTTGAAAGAATCGGCTTTATCTGGAAAAACATGAAATTTTTGCACAAGGTGTCAGTCAGAAACATTTTGCGATATAAAAAGCGCATGTTCATGATGATTATAGGTATTGGCGGATGTACAGCACTTCTTTTAACCGGTTTTGGAATTCGTGATACCATACAGCCAATACTTGATTACCAGTATGGCGAGATAAGTTTGTATGATGCAGCAGTATCATTTTTGGAATCGCCTGATGCAGCCATGCAAAAGCAGTTTGTTAAGGATGCAAAGAAATTTTCAAGTGATGTTATTTTGTTTAATTCCTGTGATGCTGATGTTGTAATGCCTGATTTGACCAAATCTGTAAATGTTATTGTTTATAGAGATGACATGTCGCCTTTTATCAATTTGCACAGAGGAAAAACGGAGATTGAGTGGCCCGGTCTTGGTGAGATTGTTATAAATTATGATACAGCTAACAAACTTGATATTAAGGCTGGGGATGAGATTGTTTTAAGAGACAGTGATTTTAATGAAATGACAGTGACGGTTTCAGGCATATATGATAATTATATTGGAGAAATTATATATATGTCAGAAGCAACCTGGAAATTTGGCACCGGCAGTTCTCCACAGATTAATTCGGCTTATCTTATCTTTGAAGAGGGCGTCGACGAATATGAGGCCTCTGCGCAGGTTTTAAATTTGGACAATGTTATGTCAGTACAGGTTATCAATTTACAAAAATCTACAGTTGCAGGAATGCTTGACAGTTTGGATTATATTGTACTTATAGTTTTGGTTGGTGCAGGCATGCTGTCATTTGTGGTTTTGTTTAACTTAACTAACATAACTATCACTGAAAGAGCAAGAGAAATTGCAACCTTGAAGGTATTGGGCTTTCATAGAAAAGAACAAAATGCCTATATTTTCAGAGAGAATGTTATTTTAACAATAATAAGTGCAATATGTGGCATTCCGATGGGAATTGCGCTGCTTAGATATGTAATGCAGCAGATAAAAATAGATGGCTTCTATTTTGGCTGCAGACTTGCAACAATAAGTTATGTATATTCTTTTGCGCTAACTTTACTTTTTACAATCATTGTTGATCTGACTTTGACAAAGAAGCTTAGGAAAATTAACATGGCAGAAGCAATGAAGGCTATTGAATAAGTTAGTAAAAAGCAGAATAATAGTGAAAATATGCTGATAATAAAAATATGCTGATAATAAAAATATGTTCATAATTATAATATGCTGAAGAATATATTTTTTAGCTAAGGTATAAAACGGAGGAAGATATGGCAGATAAATTGTTAAAAAGAAGCGAAGTTCCTGTTGAGCAGACCTGGGATTTGACACTTCTTTACAAGAACGATGAGGAAATGGAAAAGGATGTTAAAAGATTTATTGAGCTTGCTGACAAAATGGCTACCTACAAGGGTAAGCTTAATAATGCGAAGGCAATAAAGGAAGTATTTGAATTGCTTGATGAATTCCAGGTGCGTGCAGACTGGGTAAGCAATTATACAAATCTTGCGGTTGAAACAGACCATACAGATGCCAAGCTTGCACAGAAAAATGATAAAATTTATGACGAGCTTGTTAAGTGCGATACAAAAATAAGCTTCATAGAAAGCGAAATCAGCAAAGCCTCAAATGAAGTTTTAGAAGAAGCAAAAAAGATTTCAGATATTGGCAGAAATACAATTGAAAAAATATTAAGAAATAAACCGCATATGCTTTCTGACGAAACAGAGGAGGCTATGGCTGCCTTAAGTCAGACCTTTGGCAGCGGTTATGAAACCTATCTTGCGGCAAAGCATGCTGATATGAAGTTTGACGATTTTGAAGCAAACGGAAAGAAGTATCCCTTGGGATATTCTCTTTTTGAAGATGATTATGAATATGAGTCTGATACAGAGGTTAGAAGAGCTGCATTTGCTGCATTCCACAAAAAGCTCAAACAGTACGAGAATGTTACGGCAACTGCATATAATCAGTGTGTTCGTCAGGAAAAGACCATGGCTACGCTTCGTGGTTTTGATTCGGTTATTGACAGTTTACTTTTTTATGATAATGTATCAAGAGACCTTTATAACCGCCAGATTGATTTGATTACTGAAAAACTGGCTCCGCATATGCGTAAGTATGCCAGACTTTTAAAGAAAATTCACAAGCTTGACAAGATGACCTATGCTGATTTAAAGCTCACTGTTGACCCCGGTTATGCACCTAAAGTAACCATGGAGGATGCAAAGAAGTACTGTGCAGAGGGTCTTTCAATATTGGGAAGTGAATATGTTGAAATGGTAGAGGAAGCTTTTGATAACCGCTGGTTTGATGTTGCTAACAATGAAGGCAAGTGTACAGGTGGTTTCTGCTCAAGCCCTCATGGAAAGAATTCATTTATTCTTCTTTCCTTTAACGGCAGAATGTCAGATGTATTTACAATGGCACATGAGCTTGGACATGCAGGACATTTCAGAGCCTGCTCAAAGGTACATTCAACTCTTGACTGCAATCCGGCAGGATATTTTGTAGAGGCACCTTCAACCATGAATGAGCTTATAATGTCACATCATCTTATTAAACAAAATGACGATTTGCGTTTCAGAAGATGGGTATTGGCTAATATGGTAAGCAATACTTATTATCATAATTTTGTAACACATTTGCTTGAAGCTGCATACCAGAGAGAAGTTTATAAGATAATGGATGAAGGCGGAAGTGTTCAGGCAGAAACTTTAAGCGGTATCTTTAAAAACGTGCTTGAAAAATTCTGGGGGGAGGATGTTGAATTAACAGAAGGCGCTGAACTTACCTGGATGAGACAGCCTCATTACTATATGGGATTGTATTCCTACACCTATAGCGCAGGTTTGACAATTGCAACTGAAGCCTGCCACAGAATAGAAACAGAAGGACAGAAAGCAGTGGATGACTGGAAGAGAGGACTTGCAGCAGGCGGTACTTTAAATCCTTTGGAATTTGCAAAAAATGCCGGAGTTGATATTTCAACAGATGCACCTTTGCTTCATACAATCGAAACCATTGGCGCATATATTGATGAAATCTGTGAGTTAACAGAAAAGCTTGGCTTCTAAGAATAAAACTTGATTTTTTCGAATAAAGGATAGCTTTTAAGAAGGGCTTTTTTAAAGAAAGCTGTCTGCTTCTAAGAATTATCATGATATATTAAACATAAAAACAGGGGAACAAGATTTAATTGTTCCCCTGTGTATTTACATGATTTTTAAGTGCTTATTTACATAAAATTAATCTGAATCTTTACATAAGCTATGATTAATTTCATTAGACTTACTGAATTTTATCGAATTAAGCATACTTACAGATGAAAATTGCATTATTTATTGCGATATCTTTAAAACCTATGCAAGTAATTCAAGAATTTCTTCTTCTGAAATGTAACCGATTGACTTTTTTGTCACCTCGCCATTTTTCATTACAACCAAAGTGGGAATACTCATTATCTTAAACTGCTTTGCCAATTCGCCTTCTTCGTCAACATTTATCTTGCATACTTTGACTTTTCCGGCAAGATCATTGGCTATTTTTTCAACAACGGGACCAAGCATTCTGCAGGGACCGCACCAGGGTGCCCAAAAATCAATGAGTACAGGAAGCTCGGATTTTACAGCTTCACTTTCGAAATTTTCCAATGTAAGATTTGTCTCCATTTTTGCTCCTTTTCTAATCGAAGCCTTTATTATCAAAGTATTTGACATCAAGACTTCTCTTATCACACCAATAAATTTTTAATACCTCTCCTACAGATATTCAAAAGATGAACATCCTTTATCATTATACAAAAAACAGATATTAAAAGCAACCTTCAAAAAGATAGGATTAAACATTTAAAAAAGATAGGATTGAACAGGCTTTTAAATTGCTTTTGCTTGTATTTGAAGGCTGTTTATCGTAAAATAATAACACATTTTCCGGTTTTGCCGGTTAAAACTTAAGAGAGAAATACATTGTGATTTGCAATGTAAGAGGAAGAAACATGAAAACGAGGTACAAGATTTTGTTAATGTCATTATTATTTGGATTGTGCACAGCAATGATTGGTTGCAGTTCAGAAGAAAATAACAGTGAACCTGTTATTCCAACAGCGACTCCTACTGTGGCACCTTTGAACACAGCAACACCTACAGTTAAGCCGACAAATACACCAAGACCTACAAATACACCCAAGCCGACTAATACTCCTACGCCGACTTTTATTCCGGAACCCGACCCTGATGGTGAATTTTTCAATGCATCATCAGCACTTGATAAGAAATTAGGCGCATATTATGCCGGTGTATTAACAGATGCAGAAGTTTCAAAGGGTAATGCTTACCGTTTGTCAAAGAAACTTGATGCAGCTAAGGAGGGCGCAGAGACCACAGTCTTGTTCCTTGGCGGTTCTGTAACAGAGGGCTCAAATGCTTCAGAAAGAACACCAAAGGGATATCAGAAGGGATATGCCTATATTACCTTTGAATATCTTCGTGATACTTATGGATTTGGTGATGGAAGTAATTTTAAGTATGTAAACGCAGGCATTTCAGGAACCTCTTCAGCACTTGGTATGAACAGAGTTGAGGATGATGTTTTAAGCTTTAAACCCGACATCATATTTATAGAATTTGCAGTAAATAATGACAGCAGAATTACTTATGATAACAAGACCTATGAAAGCTTAATAAGACGCTGCCTTAATGCAGAAGGTGAACCGGCAGTTGTGCTTTTGTTCAGTGCAGCCACATATGCGGGTGGCACACAGGCTGTCATGGAAAAAATAGGTGCATTCTATGATTTAACAATGATTTCAATGCATAATGCACTTAAGACTCCTCAGAATAAAAAAGCTATTGAATGGTCTGACTTTTCAAAGGACAGTGTTCATCCACAGCAGGCAGGTCATTATCTTTATGCTAAAGCAATCTGTAAGACTTTGAAGCATGCATATGAGGAAAATACTTCAAAGTCATATAATATTCCTGAGAATGTTTCAAAGGAGGGCTATGGCGATTATGAAAATCTTCACATGATAAATAATACAAATGCAGAAGGCTATATCACAGATTTGGGCTGTTTCCAGACAAGCAAAACAAACCATGCAACCTCAGGAAATTCAGATTCCTTCGCTTTGGAAAAGGGCTGGATAAAGAGAAGTGATGCAGAAGACAAGCCAATGGTAATTACTTTGGAATGCAAATCCTTCCATGTTGTTGTTAAGCAGGTTAATGCAAAGACTGATGTTGATTTTGATGTTTATGTTGATGGTGTAAAGACTTCAACTATTACTACTTCAAAATCGGGTGCTTGGAATAATGCATTTGCATATGTTGTATTTGAAAGTGATGAATGCAGCGAGCATACAATTGAGATTAAGGCAAATGAAAGTTCTGTTGCTGCAAATGCTACGATATTATCATTAGGATATTGTAAATGATATTTTACCAGCAGCTGTTTTCGAAAAAAACAAATATTAAATACAGGTAAGAGATATTAAGCAGATGCGGAAACATTACAAAATGTGGAAAGTATTAAATAAAGCGGAGCAAACATGAAAAATATGATTTTTTCAGAAAAGAGAATTTATAAAGCAGTGGCCTTTGTGGCTGCTGCTTTAATATCTTGCGCATTTTTCTTATCAGGCTGTGGAAATGAAAACAAGGATGCTTTAAATAAAGATAATTCGCAGGAAATTACAAATAATGTGACATCAGAGAATGTACAGTACACACAGAGTACTGATGACACTAATACATCAGAGAATGTAGTTTTAACATATTCAAAGGTTGACAGAGAGGATGTAAGCATTTCGCCTTTTTATCTTGAACTTGAAGCAGAAGATGGAAAAATAGAGGGAAGTCTTACAATTGGTTCTTCAAGAGCTGGATTTTCAGGAAGCGGATATGTTACCAATTTCAACCAGTCAAAGGGCAATTTGTGGACAATGAATTTTGAAGTAAACGAAGAAGGCTTTTATAAGTTTACGGTTTATACTTCAGCAAATGAACATAAGATAAATGCTTTAAATGTAAATGGTGTTAATGTCGGTTCTTTTACAGATGATTCAAAGAAGTTTACGGCGACTGTGTTCGATGGCATATTCCTTAACAAGGGTGAAAATGTTGTAAGTGTCACAGAACAGTGGGGGTGGTTTGACTTGGATAAGGTAGTGATTGAAAATTCCACAGCACTTTCAAATGATTATTACAATGGGATTTCTTCAGAGCTTGCCAATAAAAATGCCGATGACAAAACTCGTAGAATAATGGAATATCTTGTTAGTATATATGGAAATCATACACTGACAGGACAGTATTGCGATAATGGTAAAAATACCGAAATTGATGCAATTTATGAGGCAACCGGCAAGTACCCTGCAGTAAGAGGCTTTGATTTTATTTTCATGTCTCCAAATTCAGGCTATAAAAACAATTCTGAGCTTGACAGAGCGAAGGAATGGGCTAAGACAGGTGGCTTGGTTTCATTTTCCTGGCATTGGCACAGCCCTGTTGGAGCAACGGAATTTTATACGGACAGTACTGACTTTAAATTAAGGAAAGCTGTGAGCAATTTGGAGCTTGCAAATAAAAGCGCGAAGGAAATAAAAACCATGTACGAAAATGGTGAGCTTCGTGAAGAACAGTACAGACTAATTGCAGATATTGATATTATTTCCTTCTACATGAAACAGCTTCAGAATGAAGGAATTACTATTTTGTGGCGTCCTTTACATGAGGCATCAGGAGGCTGGTTCTGGTGGGGAGCTGACGGAAAGGATAATTATATCTGGCTTTGGCAGTTTATGTTTACACGACAGACAGAATATCACAAGCTGAATAACTTAATCTGGGTATGGAATGGGCAGGACAACGAACGGTATCCGGG
>JAKSSA010000025.1 GCA_024403335.1 Lachnospiraceae bacterium | reverse complement strand
AAATATGTATCACTAATAATCTGCAATCTTAAATTAAATCTTTGCAGCAGTTCTCCTTCAGGAATTGATGCCATTATCAAAGCACTATTTCCTACTAGCTCTTTAGGAGTATATTTTTGTATTTCATTAATCAAGTTTCTGACTGAATTGACTTTCATCGCATAAAAGTCACCTGTAGAAACATCACATACTGCGATTCCAAACTCAGAAGAAAAACCAAAAACACAAAAGATGTAATTATTCTTGGTTTCATCTAAATCAAGTACATTTGTATTCGTTCCAGGTGTTACGATTTTTGTTATTTCTCGTTTTACTAAGCCCTTTGCAAGCTTAGGATCTTCAACCTGATCACATACTGCAACCTTATATCCCTTTGACAAAAGCTTTGAAATGTAGTTATCAACTGCGTGAAAAGGAATTCCTGCCATGGGAGCTTTTTCTTCAAGGCCGCATTCCTTTCCGGTTAAAACAAGTTCAAGCTCCTTTGAAACTAAAATCGCGTCATCAAAAAACATTTCAAAAAAATCACCGACACGATACATCAGAATACAATCTTTATACTGTTCTTTAGTTTTAACATACTGCTCCATCATAGGAGAAAGTTTTGCTTCAGCCATTTTAATCCTCTATAAATCTTACTGCTTTAACTACTTTTGAAAAAAATCTTGTCATCGTACTTATACCAATACCATTGGTAGAAACACTTGAATGAATTATTTTATTATCACCTAAATACATTGCAACATGTGATATTCTTCCATCAGAATATTCGCTATAAAATACTAAATCACCAGGTATCAGTTCTTCAACTGATATTTCCTTTCCTGATTTATCAGCTGCAATAACATATGATATTCTTGGAATCGTATAACCGATATATTCATACATTTGTTTACAAAAACCTGAGCAATCTATTCCCTTCGTCAGAGAATTTCCACCAAAAACATATGGAGTTCCTATAAAAGTCATGGCGTAATCAAGCATTTCCACTCTTTTAGGGCTGACTCCTTCGCCATACTTAGTCATACTGCTCGCCCAATTAAATTCATAGGAAATAGAAACATACTGTTTTGCTATATATGCGATACGATATCCGTCACTATCATCATCATCTCTGTCACCTGATAATATGATTGAAACCCAGGCCTGACATCTCTTATCATCCTTTGTAATAATCATTTCATTACTGACATTGAACTGTTCATCTTCATCAACATAATACATGATTTCTGAAACAGTATTAGGCATTGAACGAACATTAAGGTGAGTAACACCCTTTTTGACAGTGGCTATTTTTTTACCAACTTCATCACATTTAGCGATAGCCTCGTCGTTCATGTACAAATATTTAGTAACACAATAGCCTGTAACCTCACCACTTTCAACCAAAGCCCATTCAGTACCTTTAGAATCTTTTACCAAATTCTTTATAATGCACGCTCCGCCTTTAGGTAACTTACCTACTATGTCAGAAGAAGTTGAAGCACTTTTTCTAATATTAAGGTTAGATGAATCAAGTTCTTTAACTATGGCGATATTCTTAGGTATTATTTTTTCAGGTGAATAAAGATAAGCTGAATTATTAATAGAAGGATTTATCTTTGCTTCATCATAATAGCGGTTTAATGCAAACGAAAAACCGGCGAGAGATACCTCGCCTTCAAAATTTTCATTATTAGATTTTTCTGCTGATATTAACTGATTTACTTCTTCTATATTTTCATTAATTGTTAAAGCATTGGTTTTAGAATATGAAAAAATAGTGGAAATAAAACAAAATAAAAGCAATAAACTTACAAACTTTTTCATTCAGCACTCTGTTTCTTCTTTTTTCCGATTGAAACCTTATTTTCATTATGATTAATCAATCTTTTTATATTCGGAATATGTCTTAAAATATTCAGAGAAAGAAAACAAAGTGTAAAAATATAAGATAAAACTTTTGGTTCTGTAGTACATACTACAACCCAAATTGAGAATCCTATACCGCAGCACATTGAAGCTACTGACACATATTTAGTGGTTAAAGTTATTACTGTAAAAGTCACAATACCAAGGATAAACAATCTCCAATCGAATAATAAAGCAGTTGCAGCAAGGCAGGCAACGCCTTTACCTCCTTTAAATTTAAGGAAAAAAGGAAAATTATGTCCTAAAGTAGCTCCCAAGCCTACAGTTAATGCCATAAATTTTGTATCACCATAAGCATCAATAAAATGATTTTTAAAACAAAGGTAACACAACAAAAAAGCAAGGGCACATTTTATCATATCACCTATCAAGGTCATTGCACCAGGTTTAGCTCCAAGTACTCTCAAAGCATTGGTACTACCAATATTTCCACTTCCTGATTTTCTGATATCTACATCCATCGCTTTACCAATTAATAAACCGGTTGGAAAGGTTCCAAAAAAGTAGCCTATAATCATGCAAATAATAATCCAAACTGCCATTTTAATCTCCTATAAATATGCACAGACTATTTTTCATCCTGTTCACGTTCTCTGATAATAAATTTAAGTGAAGTACCTTTGAAAAGAAAAACTTCTCTTAGTTTATTCTCAAGATAGCGAACATATGAAAAATGCATCAATTCCTTGTCGTTTACAAAAACCACAAAGGTAGGCGGCTTTACATTAACCTGTGTTGCATAGAATATCTTAAGTCTCTTACCTTTATCAGTAGGAGGAGCCTGCAAAGCTACAGCTTCTGTAATAATCTGGTTAAGAACACCTGTCTGAATTCTTCTGTTCTGACTATCAATTACTTCTTCTATTGCAGTGAATATGTTCTGCATTCTCTGACCTGTTTTTGCAGAAATAAAAATAATATCTGCATATCTTATAAAAGAAAGAACTTCTCTTATTTTATCCTGATGCTCATAGATGGTCTTATCATTTTTCTCAATGGCATCCCATTTATTAACCGCAATAATAATTCCTTTTCCGGCATCATGCGCAATACCTGCAATTTTTGCATCCTGCTCTGTAATACCTTCTGATGCATCAATAACTACAATTACAATATCTGCTTTTTCAACTGAAGTAACTGTTCTGATAATGCTGTAACGTTCTATATCTTCTTTAATCTTAGCATGTCTTCTAAGTCCTGCAGTATCTACAAAAACATATTCTTTTTCACCGTTTCTTACAATTGTATCAATAGCATCTCTTGTAGTACCTGCCACATCACTAACAATTACTCTGTTTTCACCTAAAAGTCTGTTTATAATACTTGATTTTCCTACATTAGGTTTTCCAACAATTGCAATTCTTGGAAGCTCATTATCTTCTTCTTCAGGCGACTCTTCATCAAAATATTTAACAACCTCATCTAAAAGATCGCCAAAGCCTAAATTATTTGCAGCAGAAACAGGAATTGGGTCACCAATTCCAAGATTATAAAATTCATATGTTGCATTTAAGAATTTTTCAAAAGAATCCACTTTGTTGACACAAAGTACTATATCTTTTCCACTTCTTCTTAATAAATCTGCAACTTCATGGTCTGCATCCACTAAACCTTCTCTTACATCTGTAACGAAGATTATAACATCGGCTGTATCTATTGCTATCATTGCCTGTTCACGCATATAAACAAGCATTTTATCGTCACTTTTAGGTTCGATACCACCTGTATCAATCAAAGTAAACTTGGAATTAAGCCAAGTTACATCACCATATATTCTGTCTCTTGTAACACCGGGAGTATCCTGTACAATTGATATTCTCTCACCAACAAGTGAATTGAAAAGTGAAGATTTACCAACATTGGGTCTTCCGACAATTGCAACTACTTTTTTACCCATATTATCACCACTCAAATCGTTAATAATTACTATAATTTACTAATGCTTCAACAAAAGCATATCCATCTGATTTTACAATTAAAGCCTTTGTTTGTAAAGCTTTTTCAAGCTCATAAAGGGAAATGTCATCAAGCAAAACTCTGTCTTCATGCATAATCATTATTGAATTATCTGCAAAAGAATCTTCACAATCCCTAAACATGGTTTCAGTCAGCAATAATGTTCTTCCCTTAACCTTGTCTCCTATCTGAGCTTTTAAATCCTGGCCAGTTATTAAACCTGCAACTGTAATATGCTCTCCAAAAAAGTCATTATGAATTTTATAAATATCCACATTCATCTTAGGATATTTCTCTTTTACAAGCTCCGAAAGCATACAAATTGTATCATATGCCGCATAACCTGTGGCAATAGCTACATCTCTTTCCTTGTTGTCTCCCTCAAATAGAGGAAGCGCAAGTTTAACCTCCTCAATCATGTTTCTTAAAACACCCACTCCATTTTCAAGCTGTGGATAACCATCATAAGAGTCCTCATCCGGTAAAGGCAAATTAGCTAACAAATAAAATTCATCACTTGGATAAACAATTCTTCTTTTATAATTATATAAAAACATTTCCTGCCATAAAAGAATCTGTTTAATTACCTTTTTAGCATCCTCTTCACCAAATGGTTCAAGCTGATATAATCCTTCTCTGTGTTTTGTAAGTCCTGATGGAACAATTGAAACACTTTCAAGGGAGTCCCCATATTTTAATAATTCCTGTAAAGAGTATTCAAGTTCATCGCCATCATTTATTCCTTTACATAAAACAATCTGTCCATTAATTCTGATACCATTTTCAGCAAAGTACTTAACAAATCTTAACGATTCACCTGCAAATCTGTTATTGAGCATTTTCTTTCTTAATTCAGGATTCATTGTATGAATTGAAATATTAACAGGAGATAATTTATAATCAACTATACGTTTTGCATCTGCGTCTGACAAATTAGTTAAAGTTATATAATTTCCCTGCAAAAAAGACATTCTGGAATCATCGTCTTTGAAATATAAGGTATCTCGCATTCCTTTAGGAAGCTGGTCAATAAAGCAAAAGATACATTTGTTGCGACAGCTTCTGTAACAGTCCATCAAATCTTCTTTAAATGCTATACCAAGATCTTCATCTTCGTCTTTTATTATCTCAATTTCAAAAAGACGCTTTTTCAAATCCATAAATAATACTGTAAGCTGCTCTGACTTACAGTAAAATCTGTAATCTATAACATCTTTTATTATCTGACCATTAATCTCACATAAAAAATAGCCGGGCTTTATTTTTAACTGGTCAGCAATTGAACCGCTTTTAACACCGGTTATTTCTTTAAAATCCTTTGTATCTATATATTCTGTTGTTTTTTTCTTAAAAAAATTAAACATTATATAAATTTCTTGATAAAGCTCATCCTGTGATGTTCTGTCGGTCCATATTTTTTCAAAGCCTCTATATGCTTCTTTGTCCCATAGCCTTTATTATTGGCAAGATCATATTCCGGATATTGCAAAGACATCTCACTTATCATATGGTCTCTGGTTACTTTTGCTACTATGCTTGCAGCAGCTATTGAAGCAGACTTTGCATCACCTTTTATAATTTTTACCTGTTTAATATCTTCTCCTAAATCAGGTATTATAACCGCATCATTTAAAGTGACTAAAGGTTTTATAGATAACGATGCCACTGCATTCCTCATAGCTTCGTAGGTTGCCTGAAGTATGTTAATTTCATCGATTACCTTTTCAGAAACTACCCCAATCCCAACAGCCAAAGCCTTTTCCATTATCACAGAATATAATTCTTCGCGTTTTTTCTCTGAAAGCTTTTTGGAATCATTTAAATATAAAATTCTTTCATCCTTAGGTAAAATAACTGCACATGCAACAACCGGGCCAAAAAACGGTCCTCTGCCAACCTCATCAATTCCTGCCACATATTCCTCAGTACAGGAATCTTCATACATGTACATAAGTTCTGTTCGCTCAATTTCAGCTTTCAGCTTTTCTTCTTTCGTCATCAGGGAATTCCTCCAAAACTCTGTCTAATGTAATTTTGCCTATTTTTCCTGCCCTGTAATCATCAAGAAGCTGCTTTGACATTCTGTCAAGATCAAGCTCATTGCCTTTCTTTCTGCAAGCCTTTTTGTCAGCGATCTTTTCTAAAATAATATGCGCTTCCTCATCACTTTCAGCAATACCATATTTATTTTCTATAAGACCTTTATAATTGGCTTTTAAAAATTCTATAAGCTTGCATGCCATCTCTCGTTCATCAAGTATGTTTTCGTTGATTGAACCTATCAAAGCAATTCTTAAACCAATTATCTGGTTTTCAAATTTCGGCCAAAGAAGTCCCGGAGTATCAAGTAATTCAACACCCTGTCCAAGCCTGATCCACTGCTTAGAAGTTGTTACACCAGGTTTATTTCCGGTTTTTGCACTTGCTTTGCCAAAATAGGTATTGATAAAAGTTGATTTTCCAACATTAGGTATACCTGCAATCATTGCTCTTACAGGTTTGTTTAATATACCTTTTTTTCTGTCTTTTTCAATTTTTTCCTTCATTACTTCCTGAATAAGCTTATCAAGACCTTTAATCTTTGCTTTATTTCTTGCATCAGATATTAATACTGCAAATCCTTTATTTTCATAATATCTTTTGAACTGATTAGTAACAACATCATCAGCCAAATCAGCTTTATTCATTATAATAATTCTCTTCTTATCTTTAGCAAGATAATCAATATCAGGATTTTTTGAACTAAAAGGAGCTCTCGCATCAACAAGTTCAATAACGAGGTCAACAAGCTTTAACTCATTCTGCATTTCTCTTTTAGCTTTGGACATGTGTCCGGGATACCATTGATATACCATTCTTCTCACCTTGTTGCATTAAATGCATTTTTTATCCATATTATTTCTTTTCCGGTTATTCCTATACAGTCAAAACGATAAAAACCATTCATTGGAAGCTTCTTAAACATTATATAAGCATATGCGCTTTTAGTAATTCTTTTCATTTTAATGGGTGTTACAGCTTCCAATGCTTGATAATTGCACTCTTGTTTTCTGTATTTTACTTCCACAAAAACTATTGTTTTATTATCTCTTGCAATTATATCAATCTCCCCAAACTTTGTATAAAAATTACGTTCGATAATAACAAGTCCGTTATCCTGTAAATACTTAGTACTTATATCTTCGTATTCTTTTCCTACTGTTCTTTTGTTTTCGGATTTTTTATCAATAGATTCTTTTCTGCCTTGCATTCTACCTGTATTTACTTTCAGTCTTGTCAACGAAAACAAGAATCTTAGCTACAACTTCATAAAGTTCAGGAGGTATTTCAGTTCCTATATCAAGCTTGGTTAAAGTATCTGCAAGTTTTGCATCTTTAAAAACAGGCACATTATTTTCCTTTGCTGTTTCTAAAATTTTATCTGCAATATAGCCTTCTCCAGAAGCCACAATCAAAGGAGCCTTGTCCTTATTATCATAAGACAAAGCTGCAGCTTTTTTGCTTTCGTTATTAAAAGAATCTTTAGGCATAGTTAAATATATTTTAACATAAATTAGTAAAAAATGAAATAGTCCGTATAAAACACAAAAATAAAAAAGGGAGTCTTTAAACTCCCCTCTTCAAATCGTACATGATTAACGAATAGCTTCCTTAACTTTAGCACGCTTACCAGTTCTTTCACGAAGATAGAATAACTTCGCGCGGCGAACCTTACCATAACGAACAACCTCGATTTTCTCGATGATTGGGGAATGTAACGGCCAAGTCTTTTCTACACCTACACCATTAGAAATCTTTCTAACTGTGAAGGTTTCCTTAATACCGCCATTCTGTCTCTTGAGAACTGTTCCTTCATAAACCTGTGTTCTCTCACGAGTTCCTTCTTTTACCTTAGCAAAAACGCGGATTGTATCACCTACGTTAAACTCGGTAACATTTTCCTTGAGCTGTGCATCTTCGATGCTCTTGATAATGTCGTTCATATTATCCTCCTAATCACCGAATGTTCTTATATCCCTCCGATACAGCGGACCATCCGTCTAACAACCTAACTATGATATCACAACTTGTAAAGTAATGCAAGCACTTTTTACTTTTTATTCCATCCAAATCCTGCAAGAAACTGTAAATCTTTCTTTGTAAGTGCAGCACTATCCAATAACTCCGGACGATATTTTAAAGTTCTAAGCAAAGATTCCTGTCTTCTGTATTTCTCAATGTTTGCATGATGACCTGATAATAAAACTTCCGGGACTTTTTTTCCTTCGTAAACTTCAGGTCTTGTATATTGAGGATATTCAAGCAAGCCATTCGAAAAACTTTCTTCATATGCTGATGTATCATTATGCAATACACCTGGAACAAATCTGGAAATAGCATCAATCATTAAAGCAGCAGGTAATTCGCCACCTGTTACAACAAAATCGCCAATTGAAACATAGTCTGTTACTGTCATTTCAAGAGCTCTCTCATCTATGCCCTCATAATGTCCGCAAAGAAAAATAAGCGAAACTTCTTTGGCTAATTCTTCTGCCATTGCATTATTAAATGGCTTTCCCCAAGGTGTCAGATAAATAACTCTTGATTTTTTACCATTATTTTTCTTTGAAAGCAATTCATTGGCATAATTAATGCTTTTAACAATAGGATCAGGAAACATAACCATTCCTGCTCCTCCACCATATGGATAATCATCTGTCTTTTTATGCTTATCTTCAGAAAAATCGCGTATCTGAATCAAAGAAAAATCTATTAGTCCTGCATCTTTGCCTCTTTTTAAGATACTTGAATTCAAAGCACCTTCTATCATTTCAGGAAATAATGTTAATACACAAAAATCCATTTTTAATCCTCAAGACCTTTTAAAATATTAACTGTTAATTTTTTATTTTCAACATCTACATCCAGAATACAGTCAGGGATTCCCGGAATCAATATCTCTTTTCCGTCTTTTTTCTTCCTGATTACATATACATCATTGGCAGCTGTTTGTAATACATCTGTCAAAATACCATATTCTGTACCATCTTCTAAGTAACATGTGCTCTCAAGAATATCGCAGATAAAAAATTCCCCTTCTTCCAAAGGAACAGCATTTTCTCTAGTTACAAGTAAATCATGTCCTTTATAAGGTAAAACAAGATTAATATCATCAATATCTTTAAAGCCCAGAATAACCATATTCTTAAAAAAGGAAACTTTCTTTATTTCTACTTCCTTTTTTGTCTTTCCCATATCTATAAAAGCCTGTTTAAGCTTTTTAAATCTTGCAGGGTCATCCGTTGTAGGAAAAACTTTTACCTCACCTCTGACTCCATGTGTATTTGCAATTACACCTACTCTTAAATAATCTTCCATATTCTCCTAATAAAACAATAAATAAAAAACAAACTTAATGTATTATCAATAAAAGAAATACTCCCTACCGAATAACGGAAGGGAGTTTAAGTCTATAGCTCATCAACGATTTCTACGCTATACTTCATTACATCTTCAGCTGAAGCCGCTCTAACCAGGGTTCTGATTGACTTTGCAATGCGTCCCTTCTTTCCAATAACCTTACTGGTTTCATCAGGTGCTACACAAAGCTTAATAACCGTAGTGTCATCAGCCTGTTCTTCCTGAATCTGGATCTTATCGGTCTGATCCACTAAAGCTTCAGCAATGACCCTTACTAATTCTTTCATATTTGCTCCTATTCTTGGGCTAAATTAGTTAACACCTGCATTCTTGAGTAACTTAGCAACTGTTTCTGTAGGCTGAGCACCATTCTTAAGCCACTTCTGTGCTGCTTCTACATTTACATTTAATACTGTAGGTTCCTTTGTAGGATCATAGTATCCGATTTCTTCGATAGCTGCACCATTTCTGGGTGTTCTTGAATCAGCTACAACGATTCTGTAAAAAGGAGCCTTCTTCTGTCCTAATCTTCTTAATCTGATCTTTACTGCCATTGTTTCTTCCTCCAAAAATATATATGTATATTTATATAAATCAACTTTTATTTGATTATATATCAAAACTTAAAAGGGAATTTAGGCATTCCCATCATACCTTTTTTACCTCCCATTGCAGATGAAAGCTGTTTCATCATCTTCTTTTGGCTCTCCACCTGCTTTATCAGTCGGTTAACTTCGCTTATATCAACCCCTGCGCCCTTTGCAACTCTCATTTTTCTGCTTGGATTGAAAATCGAAGGATTGGCTCTTTCTTCTTTAGTCATTGATTGAATAATAGCTTCAATTGACTTGAATGCATCATCATCAATCTCGACTCCCTTCAATTTAGAACCCATACCAGGAATCATACCAAGTATAGAACTTAATCCTCCCATTTTCTTCATCTGATTCATCTGATCAAGAAAATCATCAAAATTAAACTCGGCTTTTCTAAGCTTCTTTTCAAGCTCTTTCGCCTTATCCATGTCCATACTCTGCTCAGCTTTTTCAATCAGAGTAAGTACATCGCCCATACCAAGTATTCTGCTTGCCATTCTATCCGGGTAGAATGGCTCAAGATCCGTCATCTTTTCGCCAACGCTTGCAAAAAGAATAGGCTGTCCCGTAATCTTCTTTACAGAAATCGCAGCACCACCTCTGGTATCGCCATCGAGTTTTGTAAGAATAACACCATCAATGTTAAGCTGTTCATTAAATGTTGCCGCTACATTGACCGCATCCTGACCGGTCATGGAATCTATTGTAAGAATAGTATTAGTAACAGGTACTGTTTCCTTAATCTTTTTAAGTTCTTCCATCAGCTCTTCATCAATATGAAGACGGCCAGCTGTATCTATCAAAAGAATATTATAATTATTCTTCTTAGCATTCTCGTATGCTGCTTTTGCAATATCCCAGGCTTTATGATTTGTTCCCATTTCGAAAACAGGAACTCCAACCTTTTCACCATTAACCTTTAACTGATCAATAGCTGCAGGTCTGTAAATATCACAGGCACAAAGCATTGGTTTCTTACCCTTTTGTTTCAAATATAAAGCAAGCTTTGCTATAGCTGTTGTTTTACCGGCACCCTGAAGACCAGTCATTAAAATAACAGTTATTTCATTACCACTTAATAATTTAAGCTCAGTACGTTCAGAACCCATTAAATTAACAAGTTCCTCATTTACTATTTTAATAACCATCTGAGCAGGAGTAAGGCTGTTAAGTACATCTGCACCAATTGCTCTCTCAGTTACATCCTTAACAAATTCTTTTACAACCTTAAAGTTTACGTCGGCCTCTAAAAGTGCCATTTTAACTTCTTTCATTGATGCTTTAACATCATCTTCAGTTAAACGTCCTTTTCCGCGTAACTTTTTAAAAACATTTTGCAGTTTTTCAGATAAGCCATCAAAAGCCATAAAATCTCCTCTTTTGTACCCGGCTATTTCCGAAGCCAAGGTATCTTAACATATTCAAAAAGAGCTGTCAAGTATTTTTCTTGACAGCATTAAATTATTCTCCAAATAATTCCAACAATGCGTCTATTTTTGCATTAATTAAATCCTTATTGCATGATGTATTAACAACTTCTTTTATTTCCAAAACCGCAGATAATAATGCTGCTTTTCTTTCTTCAAGCTTTAATACCTCTGAATAGTGTTCCAATTCTTTAGCGCCCCTTTTTATTATGTCATGAATAGCTTGTCTGGAAACACCATTATTTTCAGCTATTTCAGATAAAGAATAATCATCAAGATAAAATTCAAATACTTTTCTCTGATTATCGGGAAGCAATCCACCATACATATCAAAAAGGCGTGTCAATTGTATTATTTCATCAATATCATTTTTCATTTATTACCTCTACAACCTTTTTTAACATTCTCTGAACAAGAATATAGGTTCGTAATTCATCATACAAGGCTTTCTTGTAAATAGATGTATCTATTGTGCCAAAACCACTTACATACTCTCCATTCAACAAATCATCAAGTTTTTCGTCAATTGACTTATCAGCATTTGCTTCTGCTTCAGATTTTTCTTTACCTTCAGACAATTCTTCATTTATAGTTTTGTCCGTTTCATCATCTTCTTTATTTGAATTATCGAAATCCACATCGTCCTTTGCTGTATCATTATCTTTTGATATTTCATTATTCAAAGGATTTGAAGTATCCTTTTCTATCTGGTTATATTCAATTTCTTCCTGAATTACAGTATCATCTTTCTGTTCTTCATTGATTTTGTCCGTTACTAAAGATTCCTTAATCACTGATTCTAATAATAGCTCTTGTGCCGCTGTTGAAATTTCGTTATCAATCTTTAAAAGCTTATTGGTATCAGTTGCTAAACAATAATTAGTAATCAAAGCTGATTCAGCATACAAAGCTGCATTTGACTCATAAACGATATATGTATAATCTTCATCAATATATACACCTTCTGACATTGGTGGAAGTATATAAGCTAAATAAGGATTGTCGATGCCTGAAGCCAATACAACTTCAGTAATATCACCATTTTCATCAAGATAATATCCAAAATCCTTATATATAAGAAGTTCTGATACAAAATTAGCATTATAAGGGCTTGTGCTCCTTGATCTTGAAAATAAAATATAATTAACTCCGTTTATTTTCCTTGTCGCCATACTTTGAGTAAACAAAGGAATGTAAACTTTGTTACTATATGGCCAGTAATTAACATTTGAATTAATCTGCTCTTCGGAATATGCGAATGCTACAGATGTACTTTTTCTGTCTGTCCAATTTCCTATCCACATTAACTTTGTTGATTGGTCATAATATACAAAGCTGGTCAAAACATCAGCCTGAAGCTGAATTCTCATTAAAACATCTTTAGGTACAACTACTTCCTTAACTATGTTTCCATAATTACCAACAGGAACAGCTTTAATATAATACTGCATCAAATCATCTATACTGATTCGATATATCGCATTAGGTTCACCTGTAACAAACAAATAATTATCAGTTGCACATAATCCACCAAAATGGCAGTCAATTCCCTCAAAAGAAATACTTACATAAAAAATACTGTCATCAGGCTTAATCAAAATTGTAGAATTTTTGTTAGCGGTACCTTTATAATATGCCGAAATCAATGTATATGGAACATTGTTAAACTCAAACTTTGTAATCCCCTGTAACACATAATTGTTACTTCCTATATTGTCCCTGCTTTTATAATTATTATTTGGAAGACAAAAACATTTATCTATTGAATCATAAACAAGTGCAGAATAATCCAGAAATGACTGATAATTACCATTCATGTTCTCTGAAGGATTAGTCTGAAGTAAGCTTAAATAATTTGCATAATAATAGTTGCCTTTTTCGAACATATCCCAAAAAGACAACTGTGCTGCACTAATTTTTACACTTGTTAAAAACAAGGAAAATACAAGCAAAAGTACTGCTGTTATCCTTGAATAGAACTTAAATCTCATCAACAATCTCCTTTAGAAAATTCATAACATGCAATTCCAACTGCTATTGTTATATTAAGTGAATCTACTTTATCAGACTGTTCAATGATAACATTTGTTCCATAATTCATAAAACTGTCAGGTAAACCTGACGACTCATTTCCAAAAACCAAAGAATGGCAGGAAGGATAATTTATGACATCCTTGCCAAGAATTTTACTGCTTTGAAGCATAAAGCAATATAATTCATGTTCCGGATACTCACTCATATATTCTTCAAAAGACTTAAATATCGTAATATTTTCTGAAAAAACAGCTCCCATTGAAGCTCTAACAGTCTTAGGATTAAACACATCAGCATTTGGAGCTATTACAGCAATATCTTCATAGTGAAAAGCCAAAGCTGTTCTTAATATAGTGCCGAGATTACCCATATTCCCCGGATTTACCAAAACAATATGTTTTCTGTCTCTTCTAAGTTTTCTGTATCGCTTTTTAAATCTGCCAATAACAAAGCAGTTCTCTTTATCAGATAATTTATTACAAAGCTTGTTATTTACAATTACCTCGACATTTCTTTCAGAACATAATTTGTAAAGCTTTTCCATATCAGTAAATGTATCACTGACAATTATCTCAGTAACTAAATCAGGTGCATTAATCAGCAACTCAAATGTTGGAAATGCACCTTGTGAATATGAATAATCATCATCTTTTTTATATTGTGGAAACTTTTCTGTGTCTTTCATCTATTTTAATAATTTGTTCAGTTTTTTCTTATATGTTAAATAGTTCTTTTTTAATTTCTTGGAAACCTTTGGAATTCTTTCCATATAATTATTAGCTCTCAAATCATTTACAATAATCTGCGCCATATCACCTTCTTCATTCATTCCAAGATTATATAATATACCCTTTAATGCATGAATATTCCTTAAAGCATCTTCATATAATCCCTGATTAAAGAAGTTTTCAAACAAATCAAAACTATTATCTTCTAAAAATTTATCAAGAATTCCAAGATATAAATCACTCATCCCACCCAAGCGAGCTAATGCATTATCTACATCTAATCCTAATTTTTTCAATTTATCTAATTTTTCCATTCAAGCCTCACAAAATGTGATATATAAATAATTATTTTACTTTTGGGATATTGTATCAAAATATTATTATTATGTAAAGAATAATAAATATTCCTACATAGCTTTTAAATAAACATATATTCTCTTTTCAACTGATATGTAAAGTAAAAAACTGCCCACCATTCTTTGAACAGTAGGCAGTTATTACTTATTAATTATACGGGATAAGCACCATTTTTCTTATCAGCAAGTGATAAATCAACCTTAGAATCCTGTGCATCTCTGTACTTGAAAAATTCTGTAGCTACAGCAGGGAACAAAGCATATGATAAAACATCTTCATCTTGTCTGATGTACTGCTTGATTTCTTCACGATACTTAGGCAAAGCAGGTTCAAGCAAATCTGCAGGTCTGCAGGTAATAGGCTTAGCATCACCGATACACTTCTTCTGAACTTCCTTATCAAAAGGCTTAACGGTCTGACCAAATTCACCCATCATAATCTTCTTTGATTCTTTTGTAACAACCTTATATCTTTCGCCCTGAAGGACATTAAGTACAGCCTGTGTACCAACAATCTGTGATGAAGGTGTAACTAACGGAGGCTCACCGAATTCCTTACGAACACGAGGAATTTCCTCAAGAACTGCTTCATACTTATCTTCTGCATGTGCTTCCTTAAGCTGTGAAACAAGGTTAGAAAGCATACCACCAGGTACCTGGTAAAGTAAGGTTTTGATATTTACACCAAGAACCTTAGGATTAAGTAAACCTGAAGCAAGGCATTCTTCTCTATAAGGTCTGAAGTAGTCAGCAATTTCAGCAAGAAGTGTCTGATCAGGACCTGTATCATAAGGAGTACCCTCAAAGGTTTCAACCATAACTTCTGTTGCAGGCTGGCTTGTACCCATTGAAAGAGGTGACATTGCAGTATCAATGATATCGCATCCGCTTTCAACACCCTTTAAATATGTCATTGCAGCAACACCTGAGGTGTAATGTGTATGAAGCTGAATAGGAAGCTTGGTTCCTTTCTTTAATGCTGTAACAAGTTCTTCTGCCTTATAAGGAACCAAAAGACCTGCCATATCCTTAATACAGATAGAATCAGCACCCATCTCTTCAATCTTCTTAGCCATGTTTGTCCAATAGTCAAGAGTATATGCATCGCCAAGTGTGTATGAAAGAGCAATCTGTGCATGAGCCTTTTCTTTATTAGCAGCCTTAACAGCTGTTTCAAGGTTTCTCAAATCGTTGAAGCAGTCGAAAATTCTGATGATATCAATACCATTTGCAACTGACTTCTGTACGAAATATTCTACAACATCATCAGGATAATGATTATAACCTAAGATGTTCTGACCTCTGAAAAGCATCTGAAGCTTAGTATTCTTAAAGCCTGCACGAAGCTTACGAAGTCTTTCCCATGGATCTTCCTTAAGGAAACGAAGTGAAGCATCAAATGTAGCACCGCCCCAGCATTCTACTGAATGATAACCAACCTTATCCATCTTTTCAATGATAGGAAGCATCTTTTCTGTAGACATACGGGTAGCTACCAATGACTGATGAGCATCACGCAATATTGTCTCGGTAATCTTTACCGGTCTGGTTTCAATTTTAGCCATAAATTCCTCCAATTAATTAAATTCCGAACATAGCCATGAAGATACCGGCTGCAACTGCAGTACCGATAACACCAGCTACATTAGGGCCCATAGCATGCATCAAAAGGAAGTTTGTAGGATCATACTTACTTCCCACCTTCTGTGATACTCTGGCTGCCATAGGAACCGCAGATACACCTGCAGAACCGATAAGCGGGTTAATCTTGCCACCTGATAATTTACACATCAACTTGCCGAAAAGAACACCGCCTGCTGTACCAATAGCAAACGCGATAAGTCCAAGAGCAACAATCAAAAGTGTATCAGCCTTAAGGAATGCCTTAGCTGATGTAGTAGCACCTACTGATGTTCCAAGAAGAATAACAGTAATATACATCAAAGCATTACTTGCTGTTTCTGTCAACTGCTTTGTTACGCCGCATTCCTTGAAAAGGTTACCAAGCATCAACATACCAATCAAAGGTGCAGTTGAAGGAAGAATTGCAACTACTACAATAGTAACTACGATAGGGAATAAAATCTTTTCAAGCTTTGAAACAGGTCTTAACTGTTCCATCTTAATCTTTCTCTCTTCTTCTGTTGTAAGAAGCTTCATGATAGGAGGCTGAATAATAGGAACAAGTGACATGTAAGTATATGCCGCGACGGCTATCGGTCCCATCAACTCAGTCTGACCAAGTTTCATAGCAAGGAAGATTGATGTAGGGCCATCAGCGCCACCAATGATAGAAATAGCTGCAGCACCTTCAGCATTAAAACCGAAAGCAATAGCCATCAAATATGCTGAAAAAATACCAAGCTGGGCAGCCGCACCAAGAATAAAACTCTTGGGGTTAGAAATCAATGGAGCAAAGTCTGTTTGAGCACCAACACCCATGAAAATCAAGCAAGGAAGAATTGCCCATTCATCAAGCTTGAAGAAATAATTCAATAATCCACCATCTTCCATAATAGGCGGATAAAGATTTACAAGCAACATACCAAAAGAAATCGGAACCAGCAATAAAGGTTCGAATCCCTTAGCGATTGCCAAGTACAAAAAACCAAGCGCAACAATTATCATTACGTAGTTTCCCCATTCAAGAGAAACAAAGACTGTCTGATTGGCAAGGTTTTTTAAGATATCTAAAACGTTCATGAAAAACCTCCATTACCCATAAGGGAATTAGTTCATTGTTGCCAATACATCTCCTGATTCAACTGAAGCACCATCATTTACATTAATAGATGCAATTGTACCATCCTGAGCTGCAACAACTTCGTTTTCCATCTTCATTGCTTCAAGGATCATTAATACTTCACCCTTCTTAACAGCCTGACCAACCTTTACCTTAACAGATAAAATCTTACCGGGCATAGGTGACTGAACCTTTACGCTGCCTGCATTACCTGACTGAACGGGAGCAGCGGGCTTAACAGCAGGAGCTGCCTTAGGAGCCTGAGTCTTAACAACATTATTTCCTGAAGTTCCTTCTTCAACGGTTACATCGTAAGAAACTCCGTTAACTGTAATAACATAATTCTTCATATTTATCCTCTTTCCTGCCATTAGGCATTATCTTCTCTTTATACTCTTAACCACCAGACCATTAGATACAGCGTTGCCGTTAAGTGCTTCATACTCATAAATAGCTGCAGTAATAACAGCAATCAATGAATCATCACTTAATTCTTCGCTTACAGTCTCTTCCTTGGTTTCAATTACAGGAACATTTTTCTGTGCTAATGCAGCCTTTGCATTCTTTTTCTCATTCATCTTCTTTTCAAAAATATTGATGAAATTGAAAAGATAAATAACGCCCATGATAAGCATCAATGCAACGAAAACGATAATAATTGAAACAACAGTGTTAACCAAACCTTCGGCAAATGTTATCTTGGTACCGGTAGCAAGAAAAATCAAATTATTTAACATAACGTTTCTCCTTTACTTGGTTGATAACATATCGAAAGCATAGCAAAGATTCTGACGAACTGAATCAGCAGAAATAATTGAATCTACAAAGCCACGCTTTGCAGCTGCAACTGCTGTCTGATGTGTTTCATCATAATTCTGAGCAAATGCTGCCTTCTCTTCTTCCTTTTCGCAAAGAATATTAGCAACTACCTTGCTGTCCATCATACCAATCTTAGCACTTTCAACTGCAAATACCATATCTGCGCCGATGTGCTTAGAATTCATGATAATATATGCACTTCCGAATGCATTGCCACAAACAAGATTAATTTTTGCTACGCTTGCATTAGCAAATGCAAATGTAAGACTTGCAGCTTCCTTTGCAATTCTCTTTTCATTACAAAGATCAGCCTTAAAGCCTGTTGAGTTAGTAATTGTAAGAATAGGAATATTGAATGAATCGCAGAAATTAACGAATTCACAAGCCTTTCTTAAACCATTTGCTGTAAGCTTGTCATCAAGCTTTTCAGCAACCTTGCCATCCTCGCCAAGAACAGCTACTCTGTTAGCTACAGCACCAACGGTAATACCATTAAGTGAAATAAAGCCTGTAACCATTTCCTTAGCGTAGTCCTTCTTAACTTCGATAAATAAATTATCATCAGAAATATCAGTTAATGCTACCTTAGGATCAACTGCTTCAGCTTCAAAAGCAGATGTTGCTCTGTTTAAATCATCTTCTGTCTCAAAACGAGCGCATTCAGAATTATTAAGAGGGAGAACAGATATAAGTTCCCTGATTCCATCAAGGACATCCTCTTCATTTTCACATACGAAATCAACATTACCATTTTCTGCCTGGAATTTAGCACTGCCTGTATCAAGCTTTTCTTTATAATTTCCATCAATTGTATTGGCAGAGTTAATAAAAAGTGATGAATTCTTGTCTGTCATAAAAGTGAAATCAGCAAGTGAAGCTGATACTGCACTTCCGCCGCCGCACATACCAAATACAGCGCTAATCTGAGGAATAATTCCTGAAGCTGCAACCTGGCTTGAAAATACATCGCCAAATGCTGCTAAAGCGTCAGTAGCTTCCTGTAAACGTAATCCTGCACAATCAATCAATGAAATAACAGGTGAACCAACCTTAACTGCCAAGTCATATAAACTTGCAATCTTTCTTGCATGCATTTCACCAATGGTTCCGTTTAAAACAGAAGAATCCTGGCTATAAACATACACAAGACTTCCATCAATGGTGCCATAACCTGTAATAACACCGTCTGAAGGAGCAGTTTCTGAAGCGAGGTTAAAATCAGTATTTCTCTTTGTAACTAAAGAACCGATTTCAACAAAGCTGTTCTCATCCAGCAAGCGATAGATTCTGTCTCTTGCGGATAATTTTGCATTACTCATATATCTTGCCTCCATGAAATATAATTTGTAAAACCAATTTACACCAAATATATTATATATTTTTTTGCTACTGATATCAAGAACTTTTTATAATATAAAAGTCTATTCTATGTTATGAAAATTACTTATCTATAAGATTTGAAAACTCTGTTAATCACTTCATATCCGAAACCTTTTCTCATAAACTTGGAAAATAATTTCTGTCTTTCTTCATAAGAAAGCTCATTTATTTCTATATTTTTCTTTGCCAGATAATCCCTAATTAAATTCTCTTCTGAATCTCCTTCCACTTCTTCAAACAATCTGTCAATAAGTTCTTTGTCAAAGCCCTTCACCGAAAGCTTGTATCGCATATCATTTAAACTTTTTGAATTTTTATTAAATTCTATATAAGCTTTTATCACTCTCTCGTCATCTATGGCATGCATTTTTTTGAAATATTCCATTACCTGATTTAAAGAAGTTTCTTCATCAGTGATTTCTTTAAATTTGTCAAATACTTCCTTCTCTGAATAATCTTTTACTTCAAGAATTGAATAACCTTTTTTCAAAAGCTTTTTATAAAGATATTTTTTCATCTCATCCATAAATGATTCTGAAGCATCAAATTCAAAGTAAACATTATCTCTTAATTCTTCATTAGCTAAAGCACTTATTATTTCATTAAAGGGTATAGAAGATAAAAGTTCTGTTGGCAATGATGATATTTCTTTAGAAGAAATAACAAAATAAAATGAATCATCAAGGTACAACTTCATTTTAGGTATTTTTCTTCCATAATTGCTATATTCTTTTTTGTCAAGCATAATAATTCTCTTCATTTTAACTGACCTCAAAAAACAGGAAGCCCGATTTCGAACTTCCTGTAAAATTTCATATTATAAGAATCAATATCAATCTTAGGAAACAAAAATTACTTAAAACTAAACATTTCTCTAAGTTTTGTCTCAATTTCCTCAAATACTTCAGGGTGTTCTTCAAGGTAAATCTTGGTATTCTCTCTTCCCTGACCAATTTTTGCATCATTATATGCAAACCAAGCACCGCTTTTCTGAATAATTCCATTATCAGTTGCCAAATCAAGAATATCTCCAACCTTTGAAATTCCTTTGCCGAACATGATATCAAACTCAGCCTCTTTAAAAGGAGGAGCAACCTTATTCTTTACAACTTTAATTCTTGTTCTGTTACCAATTACATCCCCGCCCTGTTTTAATGCCTCAATTCTTCTTACATCAAGACGAACAGATGCATAGAATTTAAGAGCTGTACCACCTGTAGTGGTTTCAGGGTTACCAAACATAACACCAATTTTCTGACGAAGCTGGTTAATAAAGACAACAACACAATTAGTTTTTGATATAACTGCTGTAAGCTTTCTTAAAGCCTGAGACATCAATCTTGCCTGTAAACCAACATGTGAATCACCCATGTCACCTTCAATTTCTGCTTTAGGAACCAATGCCGCTACAGAATCGACAATAACAACATCAACAGCACCTGATCTTACCATTGTTTCAGTAATCTCGAGTGCCTGCTCACCACTGTCAGGCTGTGAAATGTAAAGATTGTCAATGTCAACACCAATATTCTTTGCATAGGTTGGATCAAGTGCATGCTCTGCATCAATAAATCCAGCTATACCACCACGTTTCTGAACCTCAGAAACAATATGTAATGCTACTGTAGTCTTACCACTTGATTCAGGTCCATATATTTCAATAATTCTTCCTTTTGGTATACCACCAACTCCAAGTGCAAGATCAAGGCTGAGAGAACCTGTAGGTACAACTTCTACGTTCATGTGAGCGTTGTTATCACCAAGTTTCATTACAGATCCCTTGCCATAGGTTTTTTCTATCTGTGATAAAGCAGACTCTAAAGCTTTTATTCTCTCAGGACTAACTTTTTCAAATGTACTGTTTTCAGCCATATAAAACCTCCAATATTATATTTAAGTGCCTGCGCCCATAGACACTTTAAAGCTAACTAAAACATTTGTTCGGTATACATTTTAGCACACGAACAAATGTTTGTCAACATGATAAATACCTTTTATAATAAATAATTAAAATAATGCTCTGATAAAATCTTCAACATCAAACTTTTGCAAATCATCAGCTTTTTCACCAACACCAACATATTTAATAGGAATGTTTAACTCTTCGCATATCTTAATTACAACTCCACCCTTTGCAGTTCCATCAAGCTTAGTTAAAACAAGACCATCAACTTTTATTATACTTGAAAACTCTTTAGCCTGAACATATGCATTCTGACCTGTTGTTGAATCCAATACAAGCCATACTTCTTTTTTCAAGTCAGGGCATTCTCTGTTTATAATTCTGTCAATTTTTCCAAGCTCATCCATTAAATTTTTCTTATTATGCAATCTTCCGGCAGTATCACAAATAAGTACATCAGCTTTTCTTGCGCGATATGCATTTATGGCATCAAATACAACAGCCGCCGGGTCAGCTCCTTCACCTTGTGAAATAACATCACATTCTGATCTTCTTCCCCATTCTTTAAGTTGTTCACAAGCTGCAGCTCTGAACGTATCAGCCGCTGCCAAAACGACCTTCTTTCCGTCATCTTTAAGATCGTGTGCAACCTTTCCTATTGTAGTTGTCTTTCCAACTCCATTCACACCAATTACGAGAATAACAGATTTTTCTTCAGCAAAATCATATGCTTTTTCATCCTTAGGAAGTTTGTCTATCAAAAGTTTGATAAGGGCCTCTCTTGCTAAACTTCTTTCTTTAATTTTTTCGTTTTTGATAATTTCTGTCAGTTCTTCGATAACTTCTTCCGCTACCTCGCAACCCATATCAGAGAGTACTAACGCCTCTTCAAGTTCTTCATAGAAATCATCATCTATTTCACCATGTACATTAAATAATGCTTCAAAAGATTTTCTCGTTTTTGAAAGCCCTGCCTTCAATTTGGCAAAAAATCCTTTTTTCTTTTCTGTATTTTCTTTCATCTTTCTTCCTTAATTCTTTAATTCTTTATCAATGAGACTAACAGATACTAAAGTAGATACACCCTTTTCCTGCATAGTAATACCATACAATATATCTGCCGCGGTCATGGTGCCTCTTCTGTGAGTGATTGTAATAAACTGTGTATTGCCCGACAATTTACGAAGATAATCAGCATATCTGTTAACATTTGAGTCATCCAAAGCGGCTTCAATTTCATCAAGTAAACAGAAAGGTGATGGTTTAAGATTCTGAATTGCAAATAACAATGCAATTGCTGTTAAAGCCTTTTCACCACCTGATAGCTGCATCATATTCTGGAGTTTTTTGCCAGGTGGCTGAGCAGTAATTTTTATTCCTGCAAGCAAAATATCCTCGTCATCAACAAGTTCTATCGTGCCCTGTCCACCACCAAACAATTCTTTGAAAACAACATCAAATTCTTTTCTGATTTCTTCAAATTTTGTGGCAAAACGATTTCGCATTTCTTCATCAAGCTCGGCGATTCCCTTTATTAAAGCTTCAGCAGCTTCTTCGATGTCTTTTTTCTGTGTTGAAAGGAAAGTATATCTTTCGTTAAGAGTTTTATAAGCTTCTATTGCATTAACATTTACATCACCCAGAGCTTTAATCTGTGACTTCAAATCCTGAGTATTCTTTTTAAGAACGGCATATGACATCATCATAGTTTCTTCGTCTCTGTATTTCATACAGTTAGAAAGAGTCATTTCATATTCATTCCAGATATAGTTCATCTGACTGTCAATAGCTTCATTTGTTCTTTCAAGGTTTGAATTTAACTTAAGAATTTCTTTATCAAGAGAAGCTTCTCTTTCAATAAGCTGCTCTCTGAATTCTATACAGCCTTTGTTCTTTGAAGTAAGCTCATTTTTCTTAGCCTGAAGCATTTTATGTTCGCTTGAAAGGTCATCAAGTTTTTTTCTGGCAGAAACATTGTCAAAACCATAATCCTTAATCTGTTTCTCCAAAGCTTCAACTTTTTCATCTTCCTTGTCAGCTTCTTCTTGAATAGTTTTGTATTCAGCCATGATTCTCTCAATTTCATTTTTAATTCTGGTCATATTTTCCAAAGCAAACTCAATTGAATTATCAATGCCAGCCAATTCTATTCTTATCTGTGCTGTTTTTTCACCATTTTTCTTCTCACGAACATGCTCGTTACTTAAGCGGTTTTTAAAGTACTGAATATCATCTTTAATTTTATCAAGCTTTGCCTGACCTTCTTTTATTTCATTTTCCTCTTCTTCAAGACCATTGATTATATTCTTATTCTGTGTCTCAAGAATTGAAACAGAATCTTTAATCTCATCTCTTGTAATGACAAGTTCATTCTTTTCGCGTCCAAGGTTTTCAATTGCAAGCAAAACAGAATTTTTCTTGATCTCAAGAGCGTTAAGCTTTTCGCGTTCATTTTGAACCTTATTCTTTATTTCTTCCCTTTTTAACTGCAAAGAATTTATTTCTGAAGTAATTTTAGTAATCTGCTTATCAAAGCTTATAAGTTTTTCTTCACCTTCTGTAATCTCACGCTTTCTTCCAAGCAAACTCGAATTATTTTTATATGAGCCACCCTGAACTGCTCCGTTTGGCATAAGAAGTTCGCCTTCTAATGTTACAATTCTTAATGAAAAATTATATTTTTTTGCAGCAGCTACAGCATTGTCATAATTATCAAAAACATAAGTTCTTAAAAGCAAATAATCCACTAATCCCTTATACTTCTTATCTGCTTTTACAAGGTTAGCTGCAGTGTCAATAGCTCCTTTTTCCCTAAGACATGACATTTCATCTTTATTATCTCTGATTCTTAAGTCAGTCAATGGAAGAAAGGTTGCACGACCAAAGGAATTTTTCTTGAGAAATTCAATTAACTGCTTTGCTGTCTGATTGTCATCTGTAACAATATTCTGAAGGCTGTTTCCCAATGCAGTTTCAATAGCAGTTTCATAGTTCTTTTCTGTGGTAATCAAATCAGAAACTACTCCGCATACTCCTGAAAAATGGTTCTTATTTTCCATTATTTTTCTGGTAGCATTACTAAAGCCGTCATAGCGCTCAGCTATATTTTTCAAAGACTCTATCTTTGAATGCAAAGCAATCTTTTCATTATTTAAATTGACTCTTTCTTCACTTTTTCTCTGAATATCGTCTCGCAATGAAACAACAGAAGCCTCATTATCATTCAAAACATCATTAAGATTATCAATTTGTAAGGATATTGTTTCAAGTCCCTTTTCATTGTCATCTATATTTTTATTTACTCCCTGGATTCGCGTTTCAACAGCAATCATTTTTTTGGTAAATTCTGCAATGTCCAAAGAATTTTTGTTCAGAATTGATTCACTTGCCTCTTTTTTTGCGCCAAAGCTTTGTGAACGCATCTCAATACTGCGAATTTCATTATTGGATTCGCTGATTGAATTCTCATATTCTTCTATTCTGTTATAAATCTCATCAAGTTCGCTTTCCGCTGCCTGAACTTCTTTTTCGGTTGCATCCCTTTTAGCAAGAAGTTTTTCTTTCTTTTTAAGAATATCATCGCATTCCTTCTGCTTTTCGGAAATCTCATCATCAATGGTATTTTTTCTGTTATTATAATGTTCATACATTCTATGAACATTTTCTATACTTTGTTCTAAAAGCTTGATTTCGCTTTCATTGTTGGCAATTTTTAAAACAAGTTCCTTATCAGCATCACGATTCTTTTCTATCTTAGCATCAATCTCAGATAAATCTTTATCAATAAGCTCATATTCTTTTCTTGTTTCTTCTATATTGTCTTTAACAATCGAGAACTCATTATTTGCATTCTCAATCTTTAAAGTAAGCTCGCTTTTAATTCTTTCCTGCTTTTCATTCTCAGAAATAAAGAAATTAATCTCATACTTTCTAAGTTCTTCTTTCAGTTTAAGATAAACTTTAGCAACCTCTGACTGTTTTTCAAGTGGTTTAATTTGAGATTCAATCTCTGTAAGAATATCATAAACTCTGGCAAGGTTCTGTTTATTTTCTTCAAGATTCTTTTCAGACTGTGCTTTTCTTTTCTTAAACTTCATGATACCTGCAGCATCATCAAAGATTTCGCGTCGTTCTTCAGGCTTACCTGACAAAATCTTTTCAACCTGACCCTGACCAATAATAGAATATCCATCTTTACCAATACCGGTATCGTAAAAAAGTTCCTGAATATCTTTTAATCTGCAGCCAACTCCATTCAAAAGATAATCGCTTTCGCCTGATCTGTAAACACGTCTTGTCACGCTTACTTCATCATCATCCCTGTCAAGCATTCTGTCAGTGTTATCAAGATATAACGAAACACTTGCAAAACTTACAGGCTTTCTAAGCTGCGTTCCTGCAAAAATAACATCTTCCATTTTTGCACCACGCAAACTCTTGGCACTTTGTTCTCCAAGTACCCATCTTACCGCATCCGAAACATTACTCTTACCGCTTCCATTAGGGCCAACGATAACAGTAATACCCGGTGCGAAATCAAGGACTGTCTTATTTGCAAAAGACTTAAATCCACTTAATTCTATCCTTTTTAAGTACATATATACCTCAACTCATTATTTATCTGAATTAGCTCTGAAAAATCCCATCACAGGATTCAATATACTTTATTGTTTCCAAAGCAGCATTCTGTTCTGCTTCCTTTTTTGATTTACCTTCACCAGTTTTATAAATCTTCCCATTTATTTTAGCTGCTACCACAAACTTTGGTCTGTGATCAGGTCCACTTAAGGATACCACTTCATAGGTAACATTTGTTGAATGCGCCTGTAAAAGTTCCTGCAGATAGGTTTTACTGTCAACAAATTTCTTTCTGTTTTCAGAATCTGACAAAACAAGTTCCGTTATAAGTTTAGATGCAACCTCAATTCCACCATCAAGATACATAGCTCCAAAAACCGCTTCCATTGCATCAGAAATAATAGAAGGATTATTTCTTCCTCCGTCTCTTTCCATACCATTTGAAAGGAATATATAGTCGCCTAACGAAATTTTATTAGCAGAATATGCCAAAGAATTCTCACATACCAACTTAGCTCTTAAAGTTGATAATTCGCCTTCCCTTATATTGGAAAGTTTCTTGAACAGATAGTCAGAAGAGACAAGTTCAAGCACCGCGTCACCAAGGAATTCAAGTCTTTCATTATTTGCAACTATGCCGTCTTTTGCCTCATTTGCGAAAGAAGAATGAGTCAATGCTTCCTTCAGAAGTGATACATCTTTAAAATGATATGAAATAATCTCCTGAAGTGTGTCAATATCTTTTTTCATATGCCTCACATTTATCTTTAAATAAATTAAGCAATCTGATGCAAAAAAGACATCAGATTGCTTCAATTTTTAGAGTGCCTTCTGAATTGCTTCGTTAGCATCTCCTACTGTACGAATACCTTCAGCAGCTTCAGGAGAAATAGAAATATTATATTTCTCTTCAACTGACATGATGATCTGATATACATCAAGAGAATCTGCGCCAAGATCATTTACAAATGATGTCTCAGGCTTAATTTCTTCTGCATTGCAGTTAAGTACATCAGCGATGATTGTCTGAAGATCTTTGAATACTGTTTCGTTCATAACACCCTCCATTAATTAATTCTGAACTAAATTTTGTTTGAATTTTTCTGTTATATTTTGCTCCTTAAAGGAAATGCACTGTAAAATAGAATTTTTAACCTCAATTGCCTTTGAACTTCCATGAGTCTTAATTACAAGGCCGTTAAGTCCAAGCATAGGTGCTCCACCATAAGCATCAGAGCTCATATTTGCAAGCGCCATCTTAAGTTTTTTCTTAATAAGTAGTCCACCTATTTTGCTTATAAAACTTGATTTAATGCTTTCTTTAACCATACCTATTAATGTTTTTCCAAGTCCTTCATAAAGCTTAAGAATAACATTTCCAACAAAAGCATCACATACAATGACATCTGCAAAATCATTAGGTATCTCACGTGCTTCAATGCTGCCAATAAAGTTAATATCATCACAATCCTTAAGTAAAGGATATGTTTCCTTAACAAGCTTATTACCTTTTTCTTCTTCTAATCCTACATTAACAATAGCAACTCTTGGATTCTTTATTCCAAAAACGTCTCTCATGTAAATAGAGCCCATCTTTGCAAACTGAACAAGGTGTGAAGATCTTGCATCAACATTAGCACCACAGTCAATCAACAACGCATAACCTTTTCTTGTAGGAATCAATGGTGCCAAAGGTGACCTCTCTACACCTTTGATTTTTCCAACAATTAGCTGTGCACCAACCAAAACTGCACCGGTACTTCCTGCTGATACAAAAGCATCTGCCTGTCCTTCTTTTACAAGTCTCAAAGCTACACTGATAGAAGAATCTGTTTTTGTACGAACAGCAGCTACAGGTGAATCATCACATGTTATTTCTTCTGTTGCATTTACTACCTCAATTCTGGACTTATCATACTCAAAGCTCTTCAAAGTTTCATTAAGAACTTCTTCCTTGCCAACAAGAAAAACTTTTATCTTATCGCTTTCATTAACTGCTTCTACAGCGCCCTTTACAATTTCTAAAGGAGCATTATCTCCTCCCATTGCATCGACACTGACCTTGGTCAATTCGTTTTCCATATTATCCTCCGATTACTTTTGATAAAAGAACGAACGCAAATTTTTAAAGCCAAGTTCCTGAGCTTTAATAATCTGCTCAGTAGAACCAACAAACAAAACTCCACCCTCTCTTAAAGAATCATAAAACTTTTTATAGATAATATTCTTTGCTTCTTCAGTAAAATAAATCATTACATTTCTGCAAATAATCAAATCTAAATCCTTAGGATATTCATCTTTTAAAAGATTATGCTGTTTAAAATTAACATAATTCTTAACATCCTGATGGATCTGATAAGTTTTATCATTAATTTTAGTAAAATTTTTATCAAGAAAATCTGTCGGTAATCCTTTTAAACTGCTGTTCAAATATATACCTGATTTAGCCTTTTCCAATATCTCCCTATCTATATCGGTTGCTGTAATTGAAGCACCTCTCAATGCATTCATTTTATTAAGTAACATAACCAAAGAATATGGTTCGTCACCTGTCGAGCAAGCTGCACTCCAGATTTTCAGATTACTTCTTTTTAAACGGAGCATGGGAATAATCTCATTTTCAAGAATTTTCCACTGCTCGGGATTTCTGTAAAATTCAGAAACGTTAATGGTCAGATAACTTACAAACTCTTCAAGCAAAGCCTTATCAGATGCAATCATCTTAACATATTCATCATAACTTTGAGCATGTCTTTTGGTAATGAGCGCATCAATTCTGCGTCGCATCTGTTGTTCTTTATAAGAACTTAAGTCTATTTTGGTAATCTCAAAAATTTTTTTCTTAAATACTTCGTAATCTCCCAACTCTGCCTCCAAAAAAAACAGGTGTTTCACGACCTTTTGTCCCGCAAAACACCCGTAATTCTCTAATTATTCTTATTCAGCCTGGTTTTCTTCTGCATCAGCAACTGTTTCTTCAGCAGGTGTTTCATCTAAAGCCTTAATGCTGAGAGATAATCTCTTAGTTTCAACATTCAGTTCAGTAATCTTTGCTGTAACTTCCTGACCGATTTTAAGCTTGCTTGAAGGCTTTTCAATACGTTCCTTAGCAATCTGTGAAACATGAAGGAATCCATCAACGCCCGGTACGATTTCAACAAATGCACCGTAATCAACCATTCTTGCTACCTTACCGGTTACAACTGCTCCTACAGGATATTTTGTTTCAGCATCCTTCCAAGGATTTGCATCATCAAACTTGCATGAAAGACCAATCTTTTCACCGGTAATTTCCTTAATGAATGCTTCAACTTCATCGCCAATCTTGAAAAGCTTTGAAGGCTTATCAATTCTTGACCAGCTCATCTCTGTAACATGAAGTAAACCATCAACACCACCTAAATCGATAAATGCGCCGAAATCAGTAATGCTCTTAACTTTACCCTTAACAACATCACCAACAGCGATTCTGTCAAATAACTGCTGTTTTAACAATGACTTCTTAGCAACAATAATCTGCTTGCAGTCACCAATAATTCTTTTCTTCTTAACATCAAATTCACTGATAATGAATTCTACTTCTTCATCCTGATACTTTGTAAGATCTTTTTCATAAACATCTGATACCAAGCTTGCAGGGATGAAAATTCTTGTATCATCTACTGTTACTGAAAGGCCACCCTTTGAAATAGCTGTAACCTTTGCCTTAAGGATTTCTTTGTTATTGAAAGCTTCTTCAAGTTTCTTACTTCCACGATCAGCTGCGAGCTTCTTGTATGAAAGAGCAACCTGTCCGTCACCATCATTAACCTTTAATACCTTAACCTTCATTTCATCGCCAACACTTACAACGGTACGAAGATCAAGAGTTGGATCACTTGAATACTCAGCACGTGTAACATAACCGTCTGCCTTATAGCCGATGCTCAAATAGATAACTTCAGCTTTAACACCAATGACTGTACCATCTACTACCTCTCCGTTGCGTATTGTTTTAAAATTATTACTGTTCAATAATTCTTCAAAACTTTCTTGCATGTCAGAATTGCCTCCTTGATTATTGTTCTTGGGGTTGACGCCCCTGCTGTAATACCTACACTACGAAAAGAATCGAGACTTAAATGTTCTAAATCATTAATGTCCTGTATATAGTAAGTATTCTCGCAATTTGATTTAGCTATTTCGTAAAGCTTTCTGGTATTTGAACTATCCTTTCCGCCAATTACTATGACGGCCTCGCAGCTTTGAGATAATTCCAATGTTTCAGCCTGTCTTTCTTTAGTAGCCATACAAATTGTGTCATTAACTCTATAATTATATCCCATGGTATTAAATTTTTCAACTATATATTTGTATTTTTTATCATTAAATGTAGTCTGTGACACTATAAAATACATTTTTTCATGTGAAAAGTTTTCTTTTGTAATATCTTCAGGTTCAGATATAACTCTGACAGGATTTTTGCACCATCCCATTATTCCCTTAACCTCAGGATGATTAGGGTCCCCGGCTATTATAATTTCCTCGTTTTCGCCATCAATTAATCGCACTATTTCATGAATTTTTTTAACATTAATACATGTTGTATCAACAACTTCAGCACCTATTTTACATATATACTCATATTCTTCTTCAGTTATTCCATGCGATCTTATAACAATAACATCATTTTTATCAAAACTGTATTCTGAAAAAGAGCTCAAAACAGGTTTAAGTACAATTACTCCATTGCTTTCGAGCTCGCTTATAACATTTTCATTATGAGTTAATTCACCATATTGGAAAACTCTTTCATATTTTTCAAGAAGTGAGAATGTTTTATTCACTGTATAAGTGACACCTGAACAAAAGCCGGCATGTTCTGCAACTTTAATTGCAGGATTCTCTGAGTTTGTTTTCATACAAAGATAAAATCCTTTCTGAAACTTCCTTAGGTGTCATTTCCGTTGTATCTATCAAAACAGCATCCTCAACTAAAGTTAAAGGAGCATATTCCCTGTGAGTATCACGATAATCACGTTCCTTCATTTCAGCAAGTACCTGCTCATAGGTATCCTCAGAGCCTTTTGACTGTAATTCCAGGAATCGTCTCATAGCCCTGCATTCTGCTGATGCTGTTAAAAATATCTTCAAAAAAGCATCAGGTAAAACAAAGGTAGCTATGTCTCTGCCATCCATTACAACCTTCTGTCTTGAAGCAAATTCCTGCTGTACCTTAACAAGCTTAACTCTGACATCAGGTATTGCAGATACCTTAGATGATGCCTGTCCAAGCTCAGGTGTGCGAATAAAGCTATTTACATTCTCGCCATTAAGTATAACCTGCTGTTTACCTTCTTCAAATTCTATAGCAATATTTATCTCATCCAAATGAGCTTTAACCATATTTTCATTAGTAACATCTATTCCGTTTCTTAAACAATAAAGTGCAACTGAGCGATACATTGCGCCTGTATCAAGATAATTTGCACCAATTTTAAATGCAATCTCTTTAGCTATAGTGCTTTTTCCCGATCCTGCAGGACCATCAATTGCTATATTTTCATTTTGAAATTTCATTTAGAGCTCCTTCAAATTTTTATAAGATTATATCAAATACAATTCAAAAAAGGGAAGAAATATTTATAAATTGCTTGCACAGCAATATGCCATTGACCATGCTATCTGAAGATTAAAACCTCCCGTAAAAGCATCTAAATCAACAACCTCGCCAATAAAATACAAGCCTTCTTCAATTTTTGACTCAAGTGTAGATGGATTAATCTCTTTTACATTTACACCGCCTTTGGTAATGATAGCCTGGTTCCAGTCACAAGCCTCTTTTAAGCTAAGTTTATAGTCCTTAAATGCATTTACTATATTTTTTCTTTCTTCTACTGTTATTGAATTAACTGTTTTTTCCTTGTCAACCATCGAATGTTCCAAACAGGAATTTAAAAGACGTGATGGAAGTATACTTTCCAATGCATTAAGTACTTTTTTATTTGGATTCTCTGTGAAAAGCTTTAATATCTTATTTTCAAACTCCTGTAAAGGAATAGCCGGTTTATAATCTATATGTAAATTAAGTTCTTTATTTCCAAGTTCCTTTGCAAGTAAAGAACTTGCACTTAAAATAACAGGACCTGATACACCATGTGCAGTAAAAAGCATTTCTCCAAACTCAGAAAATACCTTCTTCTTGCCATCAGTTATTGTAACATTTATGTTTTTAAGAGATATTCCCTCAAGATTTTTTACATTTTCAAAAGTTTCTATCCCAACTAATGACCTGTACAAAGGTGTTACAGTATGTCCGAAGCTTTCAGCGAACTTGTAACCATCACCTTTTGATCCCGTTACCGGATAAGATTTTCCCCCTGTAGCAATTATTACTTTGTTTGAAGTAAATATTCCTTTATTGGTCTTAACCTCAAAGACACCATCATTATTCTTTTTTAAAGATAAAACTTCAGTATTAAGCTGTACATCCACATCGGCTTTTTTAAGTTCCTTTTCCAAAAACTTTATCACATCAGAAGATTTATCTGATTCAGGGAATATGCGACCTCCACGTTCCTCCTTTGTCTTAAGTCCTATTTCTTCAAAAAAAGAAATAGCATCCTGATTCGTAAATGAATAGAATGCACTATAGAAAAATTTTTTATTTGTACAAATATTATCGAAAAAATCATTATCACTTGCTGAATTAGTAAGGTTGCACCTTCCTTTTCCTGTAATAAATAATTTTTTACCAAGTTTTTCATTTTTTTCCAGTAAAACTGTTTTCAAATTTCTTCTGCCGGCTATTATCCCGGACATCATACCGGCAGCACCACCGCCAATAATAATCAGGTCATTAATCATTTGCTTATATATACCTCGTTCAATCCTAAAGAAAAGCCATGATTCACATATGCTTCTCCTTCTATTCTGAAAATAACGCCCTCTATGTTTTCCAAATTATCAATAAGACTTTGGCCTATTGCATCAAGAATTGCTGTTTCAAGTTCTGAATTATCAGAATTTAAAATTTCTGATGCTTTTGAAAAATCTACCACCAAATTAGCATCTTCATAATAAGTTTTATTAACTTTAACATCAAGTGATTTTTCTGTAAAGCATGTAATAAGATAATTCATAATAGTATCAGGTGTCATTTTGCTTCCGGCTGCAAGCATTACCGCAACTGATTCTTTTTCAAAAGTATCAAGATTAACATTATAAATATATGCAAGCTTTGTTGCAGGTGCATCACCTGTAACTGATGCAATTTCTTCTTTGTAATTTTTATTATCAGAAACTGTGTCTTCTTCCTGACAGCTACTTGCAAAAACCGTAGCACAAAGAAGAACCGCAAATAAAATTATTAAACTGTAATTTTTAATATTTCCCATAGCATTACCAACCAAAAACATATTATTGTCTGAGATAATTTTAACACTTCTGTTTGTCATTATATTGTTTCTTTCATGTCAGTTTTATGTCTGTTTTGATGGTAATGAATTCTTATCTTATCAAAAATTGTCCGGCACGCTTAATGTCAATTGTAATGGAAGGCAGAGAGTTAGCTTGGACAATTTTTTTGCGTTAGCAGAATACAATTTGTTGATTACATCATACATTTTTAAATATTTAGAATTGTCTTTCCTGCTTTCTACTAAAAATTTAACTGTATAATATTTTCTATCATCATTCTGATTAAAATCAGTATACACCAAAAGGTTTTCAATTGGAATAATGTATTTACTCTTATTCGAATTTATATTAAGAATACAATAAAAAAACGGAGGAATCTTTCCTCCGCAATTTTAACAATTTTATAGCAATTTAAATGTTTTTCATATCAAGTACCTGTCTGTTTTTCCAGATATAATCAGCCGCAGAAATAATAGTAAGAAGTAAGGACAATACTAAAAGAATATAAACTATTATCTCATAAACATCGACTTTTCCTACTACCCATGATAAATCCATCATGAGAAAACCACAAAGAAACATCTGCATTACAGTCTTTGTTTTGCCCCAATAGCTTGCGGCAAGAACTATGTTGTTATCGCTTGCAATAAGTCTGAAGCCACTGATTGCGAATTCTCTTGCAAAAATAATTATTGTAGTAACAAGAAGTAAAACACCAAGTACAGGCTTATCAGAATGATATGCAACACAAAGAATCAAAGCAGTGCCAACACACATCTTGTCGGCCAAAGGATCCATAAACTTTCCAAAATTTGTTACAAGCTTATTCTTCCTTGCAATATATCCATCAAGAAAATCCGTTACACAAGCAAGGATAAAAATAAGTGTTGCAAAATGTTTATTATAAGGAATAGCGTCAACCAAAAAGCATATTGTCATCAGCGGAATCATTGCAACTCTCATTGTAGTCAGTTTATTCGGCAGATTCATAAACAATTTCCCCCTCTAAATCATACTCATCTACTTTCGTTATTCTAACACTTATTTCTTCGCCGGACAAGTATTCTTTTGGCGGATTTGGCACAAATACAACGCCATCAATATCCGGTGTATCCATATAAGTACGGCAAACCAAAGCTTTATCTTCATCTTCGCCTAAAGTCCCTGTAACTAAAACCTCAAAAGTTTTGCCGATTTTCGCATAATTTTTTTCTAAAGAAATTGTTTTTTGTATTTTCATCAAAGAGTCCCTACGCAGTTTCTTTATAAACTCAGGCACCTGATGTTTCATCTTATAAGCAGGAGTATCCTCTTCCCTTGAATAAGCGAATATACCTACTCTGTCCAATTCAGCAGTTTTTATAAAAGCTTTAAGTTCAAGATAATCTTTATAAGTTTCACCCGGGAAGCCTGTTATAAAAGTCGTTCTGATTGCTATATCAGGGATTTCTTTTCTAAGTTTGTTAATTAGTTCAAAAAGTTTTTCTTTCCTTGCTTTTCTTCCCATAAGCTTCAAAATTTTATCACTTGCATGCTGCATCGGAATATCAAGATAATGACAAACTTTAGGATTGTTTTTAATGCAGTCAATGAGTTCATCATCAATTTCTTCAGGATAGCAATATAAAATTCTGATTCTTTTAATATCTTCAAGTTTTGCAAGCTCATTAAGTAATAAAGTCAATGACTTCTTTCCGTAAAGGTCAGTACCATATAAAGTCGTTTCCTGTGCAACCAGAATGATCTCAGAAATCCCGTCTCTTGCCATCTTTGAAGCCTGACTGATTAAGTTTTCTATTGGAATAGAACGATATTTTCCTCTCAACGCAGGTATTGCGCAATAAGTACAATGCTTATCACAGCCTTCAGCAATTTTAAGATATGAGTATCCGCCCATAATCCCGGTTATTCTGTTAACATCTGAAGCATAAGTTCTGTTTGAATCGTTCACATAATCTTTTTTCCCGGATTCATCTCCATTAATAAGTTCATCTATACAATCACAAATTTTGTCTACAGCTGTAGTCCCAACAATTGCATCCACTTCCGGAAGTTGTTCTATAACATCATTTTTATATCTTTGACCAAGACACCCTGCCACGATAAGATATTTCAGATTATCTTCTTTAAGCTTTCCCAATTCAATTATTGTATCAATACTCTCTTTCTTGGCATCATTTATAAAACTGCAGGTATTAACAATTATAATCTCTGCTTCTTCCGGAGTATTAACTATAACATGACCACCATTTGCAACATAGCCAAGCATAAATTCAGAGTCAACCAAATTTTTATCACATCCAAGTGAAACAAGATATATTTTCAT
>JAKSSA010000024.1 GCA_024403335.1 Lachnospiraceae bacterium | reverse complement strand
GATTTGGTTGACAGAGATACCATGCTTGCACGTTTGGATAGTTACATGAAGCAGGTATTTGAATGGCTTACTGAAAATGAATACATTGACATGATTTACGCATATGATATTGCTAATGAATGCTGGATGGAAAATGGTAGCATGAGAGACAGCTTCTGGCTTAAGACAATTGGTGAAGATTATCTTTATCAGACCTTTAAGATAGCAAGAAAATATGCACCTGAAACAGTAGATTTGTATTATAACGATTATAATGAGCAGTATAAGACAGATACCTTTGTTAAGTTCATCGAGTCAATGAAGGACGAGGACGGAAATTATTTGCTTGACGGTATAGGCTTCCAGGCTCACCTTTATACTAAAGATGATATGAAAACATATTTTAAAACTTTAGATACTATATCTGCGTTGGGACTTAAGGTACAGCTTACGGAACTTGATGTTTGTCTTGGCAAATATCAGGGCTATCTTAAAGCGACTACCGAAAACCTTTTGGTACAGGGAAAGTACATGTACGATTTAATTGCAGGAATTTTTGAGAGAGTTGATAATGGAACTTTGAATTCGGATGCTTTGACCTTCTGGGGCTTTAAGGATGATCTTTCATGGAGAAAAGACGGAAGTCCTTTGCTTATGGATAAGAGTATGAATCCCAAGCCTGCATTTTTCGGTGCATTACAGATGAAAGAAGAAGTCGGATATTAAATTACTCTTTAGCGCGCTGCAAAAAAATGAAAGCTTTGCAAAATAGAGCACTGCAGAATGAAGTGAATTTTTGTCAAAATAGTGCGCTACAAAAAATGAAAGCATGGCAAAATAGCGCGATGCAGAGTAAAATGCTATTTTGTCAAAATAGCGCACAACAGAATGACTACAACTTGTAAAAGTAATGATTTTGTACACAAAAAGTGAAAAACGATATTTTTTGCAATTTTTGCTTGACAAAAATAAAATACTTTAATATACTACCCAAGGCTTAAGAAAAATATGAGAGGAGGCAACAAAATGACATACAGTGTTAGAAGAAATGAGAGAAATATTATTGATAGTATTTTGTGGAGTTGCCTTGCATTAATTTAGCTTAAGGTTTGATACTTAATGTGTAAATTGCCCGGTATGCCCACATACCGGGTTTTCTTTTGCTTATTTTCCGTTAGGTGTTAATTTAAAAGAATGTGACAGGGTGGATTTTGAAAGTGCTTATAAAGCATTTGACTGTGCTAATTGATAAAATTTTAGCAGGTTGCTTTTAGAGCAGGAGATTATGAAAAGAGAGGGAGAATCGAATAATCGACAGGTGATAGAATGAAGTTTATTTTAAAGGAAATGGGGAAGAAATGGTATCTTTACCTTATCGGATTTATTGCACTTTTTAGTTCAGTATATCTTGATAACTTGCTTCCTAAATATACAAAAAACATCGTTGACGATGTAATTATGGGCGGAAAGGTTGAAATTCTTACAAGCCTTTTAATGGCCATATTGGGAATTGGTATTGGAAGAATGTTTTTACAGTATATCAAAGAGGTCAGCTTTGATACGGTAGGCTGTATGGTAGCATCAAATTACAGACAGCATATATTCAAGCATGTCCAGAAGTTGTCAGTTCCTTTCTTTGACAAGACAAACACAGGTGAAATCATGGCAAGACTTACAGGTGATGTAGATGCTGTGTGGGGATCGATTGGTTTCCTTGGAATGCTTGTTGTAGAAGTTATTTTCCATGTTATTTTAGTTGTAAAAAACATGCTTGGACTTTGTCCGAGACTTGCAGTATTGCCGCTTCTTTGCATGCCTTTGGTAGCAGGAATCAGTATCATACTTGAAAGCAAGGTTGGTAAGATTTATGACAAGATAAGTGATGCAAATGTTGAACTAAATACTGTTTGCGAGGAAAATATTTCAGGTGTCAGAACCGTAAAAAGTTTTACCCAGGAAAAGTTTGAAATCGGAAAGTTCATTTCTAAAAATAAAAGATATTATGAGCTTTCAGTAGACCAGTCAAAAACTTTTATCAAGTATTATCCGTACATACAGATGGTTTCACAGCTTTTAACCATCGCAACCATTCTTTACGGTGGAGTTTTGGTTATGAGTTCTGATCCTGCAAAGCAGATTTCACTTGGTACTTTATCTGCTTTTATCCAGTATTGCGGTTATATTGTATGGCCGATGGAAATGCTTGGATGGCTTGGAAATGAGTTTGCAAGCGGTTTTGCATCAATTAAGAAAATTAACAAAATTATGAGTGAAAAGCCTGAGATAGTAAATAAGGAAAATGCGATCGAACTTGAAGATGTCAAAGGTGAGATTACCTTTGAAAATGTGGGCCTTAAGATCGGAGAAGCAGAAATCCTTAAAAATATCTCATTTAGCGTAAAACCCGGACAGACCTTGGGAATTATGGGTGAAACCGGGTCGGGAAAATCATCATTGATTAATGTACTTATGAGATACTATGATCCGACAGAAGGCAAGGTATTGCTTGACGGACACGATTTAAGGGATATTACTTTGTCTTCCATAAGAGGTTCGGTAGCACCTGTCACTCAGGATGTATTCCTTTTCTCAGATACAATTTCAGAAAATGTTAAATTCGGAAAGAAGTCTGAAATAACAGATGAGCAGGTATCAAGGGCTTTAAAGGACTCAATGTGTGCAGAATTCGTTGACAAGTACGAAGAAAAGGCAGAAACCTTAATCGGTGAAAGAGGTGTGGGTCTTTCAGGCGGACAGAAGCAGCGAATCAGTATAGCGAGAGCATTTGCCCGTAATGAGAAAATTCTTATTATGGACGATTCTACTTCTGCGCTTGATATGGAAACCGAAAGTGAAATTCAGAAGGTATTACAAGGCATGACAGACATAACTAAGTTTATTGTTGCGCATCGTATTTCCGCAGTTCGCCATGCTGACGAAATAATAGTATTGAAGGATGGCGAAATAGCTGAGCGTGGAACTCATGAGGAGCTGCTCTCACTTGGCGGACTTTATTATGAGACCTATGAATCACAGTATGGTGAGTAAAGAGAGGTTAAAATGGCTAAGATAAATACGACAAAACAGGACGAAAAGCTGATTCTTGACAGAAATGGCATGAAGACCTTTTTTAGGATGCTTAAATACCTGTTAAAATACCCCAAAATGCTTGTTTTCACATTTGTCATTTTGGGAATATGCGTTGCAATATCGATGGCGAACCCGTTGATTGTTGAACGCTGTATAAATGTACATATAAAAAACAAGGACATGAATAGTTTGATTTCACTTTCTGTCTTTGCACTTTTAATGAATATCGCAATGATATTTTTGGTAAAATTAAGAATGTATTTTACGTCTGTTATGTCAAATGATGCAGTAGTAAGAATACGAGAGGATCTTTTTAAGCATATTCAGACTCTTGATTTTCAGTTTTTTGATTCAAGACCTGCAGGAAAAATTATTGCCCGTTTAATGGGTGATGTAAACTCCTTGAAGAATGCTTTAAGCAATGCAGTTGTTACGCTTATTCCTGATTTATTAACAGTAATATGCGCTTTGGTTATTATGTTGATTAAGTCCCCTTTGTTGGCTTTGGCAGCAATTATCAGCCTTCCTCTTCTGATAGCGGGTATGTTCTTCGTAGAGGCAAAAAACAGGGTGAACTGGGCATATCATAGAACAAAAAGCTCCAATGTGTCGGCTTTTGTTCATGAGGATATCGCAGGAGTGCGAATTGTTCAGGGTTTTAATGCTGAAAAGGAAACAGAAGGTGACTTCAAAAATTATGTAAAAGATCAGAAGTGGTCCTTTGTAAAAGCAATTTTATATTCCGACCTTTTTGGTCCTGTTATAGAGATAAGTTCTGCTCTTGGTACAGTTTCATTATACTATATTGGTATTAAAATGATTGGTGGCGAAGGCATGGAGGTAGGTACTTTGCTTGCTTTCCTTTCATACATTATGATGTTCTGGCAGCCTATCTCAAGATTGGGAAGCTTCTACAATACAATGATTACCAATATTGCAGCCGCAAACAGAATTTTTGATATTATGGATACAGAACCTGATGTAAGGGATATCGAAGGTGCAACTTTACTTCCTGAAATCAAGGGCGAGGTTGAATTTGAAAATGTTACATTCTCATATGATGGTGAAAAGAATGTTCTGGAGAATGTAAGCTTTAAGGTTAAACCTGGCCAGACAATCGCTTTGGTAGGTCCGACAGGAGCCGGAAAGACAACAATAGTAAATCTTTTGAGCAGATTCTACGAAATACCGTCAGGCAGGATATTGGTAGATGGAAATGATATTTCAAAGGTTACATTGGAAAGTCTTCGCTCTCAGCTTGGAATCATGACTCAGGACAATTTCCTTTTCTCAGGAACAATTAAGGATAATATCCGATATGGTAAATCAGATGCAACGGATGAAGAGATTGAGGCAGCTGCAAAGGCAGTATGTGCTCATGATTTCATTATGAAGATGGAAAAGGGATATGATACTGAAATCAAGGAAAGAGGCGCAGGTTTGTCAATCGGACAGCGTCAGTTGCTTGCTTTTGCCAGAACAATGGTAAAGAAGCCGTCAATTCTTATTCTTGATGAAGCAACTTCAAGTATTGATACAAAGACAGAAATCCTTGTTCAAAAGGGCATTGCTTCTTTACTTGAAGGAAGAACCTCTTTTGTTATTGCACACAGACTTTCTACAATTCAGAAGGCAGATATGATCTTTGTTGTTGATAAGGGTGGCATTGTGGAAGCTGGTACTGCAAAGGAACTTATGGAGAAGAAGGGAGAGTACTATAAGCTTTATACAGCCCAGCTTGCTGATGTTTCAAAAATTGCATAAAGCATTACATAAGAAAATTGCATAAAGAAATTGTATAAGAAAATTGTACAAGGAAATTGCATAAGCATTGATAAAACAGCGAAAAGTTAAATTTTGAAAAGGTTTTATAAACAAATTATTTTTATAAAATTTTGAAAAACTTTATAAACAAGTTGTTTTTTATAAAGAATGGTTATAAATCCGGTGAGAATATTTCTCGCCGGATTTTTACTTAAAATTTGACACACCTTATTTTGAGAGTTAAAATGTTCTGATAGAAAATATACAGGTACGATATATTATATTTACAGAATATAAAGGTACGGCACATGAACGATATTAATTTAAAACTTACAGAACAACTAACAGACTTAATTTCAATGGCAGCTGTCAAATTGCCGGATGATTTGATGAAGCGACTTTATGAAATGAAGGAAAATGAGACAAATCCCAAGGTTTCGGCGATTTACGATTCAATGCTTGAAAACCAGAAAATGGCTGTTGAGCTTGGAAAACCCAATTGTCAGGATACAGGAATTATTCAGTGCTTTGTAAAAGCCGGAAGCTCATCACCTTTTTTGGCAAGTTTGGAAAAATGCTTAAGAGAAGCTGCTTATCAGGCAACAAAGCAGGTTCCTTTAAGACCTAATGTAGTTGCGCCTTTTGATGAGACAAATGATGGAACAAATGTCGGATATGGAGTGCCATTTGTAGAATGGGATATAGTTCCGGAAGATGATAAGATAGAGCTTGATATTTATCTGGCTGGTGGAGGCTGTTCTCTTGCCGGAAAATCTGCAGTTTTAATGCCCTCAGCCGGTTACAAGGGTGTTGCAGAGTTTGTTTTTGATACAGTATGTGACAGGGCGGTAAATGCCTGCCCTCCTATGGTTGTAGGCGTTGGCATAGGCGCATGCATTACAACAGCAACCAAGCTTTCAAAAAAAGCACTTTTAAGAACTATTGGAACAAGAAATTCAAAACCGGAAATTGCAGAGTTTGAAGAGCTTTTGTTTGACGGAATTAATAAGCTAAATATCGGACCGCAGGGACTTGGCGGAAAAGAAACTGCAATAGGTGTAAGTGTCGAAGCAATGGCAAGACATCCTGCATCTTTAGGTGTCAGTGTCAGCATAGGCTGCTGGGTACATCGTCATGCAAAAGCTATAATAGATAAAAACGGAAATGTTACTGTATTAAGTCACACAAACTGATAATTAAGCCATACATATTGATATGCAGGTGTCAGCTGATAAAAAAGTGACAAGCGAATATTACAGAAAACTGATGATATCTCTCAAGCCTTCGTCTCTTAAGACGATAAAAGATAAGTGGCAAGCGAATAGTACAGAAAAAAACAAAAGATAAACAAAGTTTGAAAGAATTAGCGTTGAAAAAATTAACATTACGGATATAATTTATGAAACATATTTTGACTTTACCTATTAAAAATGAAGATATTGAGAAGCTTCATATCGGAGATGTAATATATGTTACCGGTACGATAGCAACAGCAAGAGATGAAGGCCATGCAAGAGTTGTAGAAGAAGGAGTAAAGCCTTCAATTGATTTAAATGGCGGATGTGTTTTTCATGCAGGACCGATAATGAAGAAAAACGAAAAAGATGAATGGGTTGTAGTCTCTGTTGGCCCGACCACCAGCATGCGCATGGAAAAAACAGAAGAAGATTTCATGGAAAAAACAGGTGTTAAGCTGCTTATCGGAAAAGGCGGTATGGGTGATAAGACAGCACTGGCCTGTAAGAAAAACAAGGTAATACATACTGTTATTCCCGGTGGCTGTGCGGTTTTGGAGGCCTGCATGGTTGAAAAGGTAGAAGGAGTTGACTGGTTAGACCTTGGAATGCCGGAAGCATTCTGGATACTTAAAGTAAAAGAATTTGGTCCTTTGGTAGTTACAATTGATATAGAAGGAAATAATCTTTTTAAGGACAGGCGCACTGAAATTGGAAATAACAAAGAGCTTGTATTAAAAGATGTAAAAAGCAAAATTAAATAATATAAAGCAAGGAATTTAAGTTGAATTTATAAAAAAACAGAGGTAGATTTATGACAGTAGCAGAAGAAAGTTTAAAACTTCATTTTGAAAAACGCGGCAAACTCGAAGTTGTACCAAGAGTAAGCGTTGAAAACAGTAAGGATTTGTCCCTTGCTTATACACCCGGTGTAGCAACACCCTGTCTTGAAATTCAGAAAAATCCTGAACTGAGCTTTGAACTTACAAGAAGATGGAACACTGTTGCTGTTATTACAGACGGAACTGCAGTATTGGGTCTTGGAGATATAGGTCCTGAGGCCGGAATGCCTGTAATGGAAGGAAAATGTGTTCTTTTCAAGGCATTTGGCGATGTAGATGCATTTCCTCTTTGCATTAAGAGCAAGGATGTAGATGAAATCGTAAACACCATAAGCTTGATTTCAGGAAGCTTTGGCGGTATCAATCTTGAGGATATAGCTGCTCCCCGTTGTTTCGAAATAGAAAGAAAACTCAAGGAAAGATGCGACATACCCATATTCCACGATGACCAGCATGGCACAGCAGTTGTTGTTACTGCAGCAATGTTAAACGCTTTAAAGGTGGTTGGAAAGAATATTGAAGAGGCTAAGCTTGTGGTAAATGGCGCAGGTGCAGCAGGTATTTCAATAGCAAAAATGCTTATTAAAGCCGGTGCAAAACACCTTTTGCTTTGTGACAGAAATGGTATTTTATATGAAGGATATGAAGGAATTAATCCGGCTCAGCTTGAAATGGCAAAAATCACAAATCCTGAAAATAAGTCAGGACTTCTTGCTGATGCAATGAAGGGCGCTGATGCATTTGTCGGAGTTTCTGCACCACATTGTGTTACTCCTGAGATGGTAAAGAGCATGGCAAAGGACTGTATTCTTTTCCCTATGGCTAATCCTACTCCTGAAATTATGCCTGATGAAGCAAAGGCTGCAGGTGCAAAGGTTATAGGAACAGGAAGAAGTGATTATCCAAACCAGATTAACAACGTTTTGGTATTCCCAGGTATTTTCCGCGGTGCACTTGATGCAAGAGCAAAGGATATTACAGATGACATGAAGATGGCTGCTGCTAAAGCGATTGCTTCCTTGGTAACAGATGAAGAATTGTCACCTGAATATATTATTCCCAAGGCTTTTGATCCAAGAGTTGGCAAAGCTGTTGCAGAAGCTGTAAAAAATGCCGTAAAACGCTAATAAATAAATGTTAATAATTTTTTACAAAAGGTCTTAATTCTTGACTTTGAAGTGATATTGTAATAAACTCTCATTTGTAGAATTATGTCTTTTTTGATGTGTTTATCGATAAGTCATATTCTTGAAATTTAATTTTGTTGGATTTTTGGGGGGTACAATGGAATCTGAGTCAATTAGGGACCTTTTTGACTATATAGAAGCTTCTACTTCGCCTGTTTTTGCAGTTGAAGAAGCAAGGAAGTCTCTTATAAATGCGGGTTTTGCCGAAGTTAAGGCAGATGAGAAATGGCAGAAACCGCTATCTAAATTCTTTACTGTTATCAATTCGGGTATGTTGGCTGCATTTAATGTCGGCGAATGTAAGAAACATGCAAATCTGCGCATTGCAGCAGCACATACCGATCAGCCTTGTTTCCATATTAAGCCTGTTGCTGAATTAGGCAGCGATTATGTGAAAAAATTAAACGTTGAAGTATATGGCGGACCAATATTGACAACCTTCTTTGATGAACCGTTGTCTATTTCAGGTCGCGTTGCATTAAAGGGAGAGGATGTTTTTTCTTCCAGATTTGTTAATGTGGATTTTAAGCGCCCTGTTGGATTAATTCCCAATCTGGCAATTCATTTGAACAGAAATGTAAATGAAGGTGTTGCCATTAATAAGCAGGTAGATTTGATGCCAATTTTTGGAACACAGGCTGCAGAAAACTGTGACATGAAGTTTTTTGCAGAGATTTTGGCGAAGGAAATTGGGGTTAAGGCTGAAGAAATAATTGATTTTGATTTATATGTATATGTAGCTTCAAAACCTGTTTTGGCAGGCTTTGACAATGAGCTTGTTATTTCACCAAGACTTGATAATTTGGTTTCCTGCTATTCAATTTTAGAAGGAATTAAGTGCGAGCCTGTTGAAGAGACAGTTTTGGTCGGAGTTTTATATGACCATGAAGAAATTGGCAGCCGTTCTTCAAGAGGAGCTGATTCAATGGTGCTTTCAATGCTTTTGGATAAGCTTTATACCACACTTGGATTTAAAGAGGATGTAAAAAACAGTGACATAATGAATGGATATTTCCTTTCTGTTGATGCGGCACATGCGCTTCATCCAAATCATCCTGAAAAATATGATCCAACCAGTCAGGCAAAGCTTAACAGAGGTTTTGTTCTTAAGACAAGCAGCTTGCAGCGTTATGCATATGATTTAAATATTATCGCAGTAATCAGAAATATTGCTGAAAAGGCAAATATACCTTACCAGATTTTTGCTAACAGATCGGATATAGTGGGTGGCTCAACACTTGGTCCTATTGCATCATCTTTTCTTCCAATGCACTGTGCTGATATTGGTATTCCAATGTGGGCAATGCATTCTTCAAAAGAAAGTGCCGGCGTTTCTGATATTATCGCGCTGAACGAGTTTATTAAGAGGTTCTATGATTTTAGGTAGTTATCATATAAATAGCACATATGAGATGGTATCCTTGTGGCTTTTGCTGATTCTGGCACTGTTTTTTGTGTTCAGAAAGCAAATCGTGGATGAGCAGAACAAGATGTATTTTAAGATATATCTTATTTCGCTTGCAAATGTATTGCTTAGTGTAATTCTTGCAGCCTTTAGTGTGCCTACTTCTTTCTTAAGCGCCGGAAGACCAATGCTTTTGGATGAGAAGATATACAGAGCCTTATTGTTTTTATATTGTGGAACCATGACAGCACTGCCGATGTATGTTACAAACTATGGCAGGATGATTGTTGATGTAAAGGATCCAAATCGTGACAAGATGATTTCGCTTTACAGCAGAATTTGGTTCTTTGTTGCTTTGGTTGTATTCAGTTATTGTTCCTTAACAGGACTTTTTACAGAAGTAATTTATGAAGATGGCGAAGCTGCCTTAATGAACATAACCGGAATATACTTTGTTGTATACAGAATTTTCCTTGTTATACATATATTGATGGTTGCGGCTTCATACCTTAAACCAAAGGGAAAGAAGGATTTTGTTTATATCAAGTTATATCTCATTGTAGGGATTATGCTTGCATGCATTTTAATAATGTCGCTTCCTAATCCTGAATTGAACCTTTTTGGCTTCGCAACTGCATTGTTGTGCTGGATAATTTATATTCTTTATGAAAATCCTGCAAAATATATTGATAAACAGACCTCTTTGCTTTACAGACAGGCACTTTATGTAGATTGCCTTAAAAACAAGCAGCGTAAAAACAAGTTTTATGTTTATCTTTTCAGCATTGACCGTTTTAACAAATTTAATGAAAATTATGGTTCTGATGCCGGAAATGCAGTTCTTTCCGTATTGTCAAATAAACTCATCAATCGATTAAGAACCAATAAGGTTTACAGATATTCAGGTAGTGTTTTTGCAATTATTATTCGCGGTTCTGAAGATTTGGACGAGGTTAAGAATACTTTGCTTGATATAGCAGGGGAAAATGTAATCGTTGGTTCAACTATTTATGAGGTTTCTTTATTCGTAGCAAGAGTACCCGGCGAAATGATGGATGCAAACGAGTTCGCAAACTGGAATTTGCTTGAAAACATATGCGCTGACATGACACGTTCTAAGGAAGTCAGATATACAGAATATGATTCTAAGTTTGTAGATACAATTAAGCGTAAGGATGCGATTGTAACAGGTCTTAATAATGCAATTATGTATCATAAGATGGAGCTTGCATATCAGCCAATTTTCTCTGTTTTTGAGCAAAGATTCGTTTCGCTGGAAGCATTAGCACGTCTTTATGTTGATGATTATGGAAGAATAAGCCCTGATGAGTTTATTTCCCTGGCTGAGAAAAATGATATGATTATACAGCTTGGATATGTAATCATCGAGGAAGTTTGCCGATTTATTGTCGATACCAAGCTTCGTGAGAAGGGTGTCCAGCTTGTTCAGATAAACATGTCAACTATTCAGGGTATGCAAGAAGGCTTTGCTAAGAGAGCACTTGAAATAATTGATACTTATGATGTTCCTCATGAGATGCTTGCTTTCGAGCTTACTGAAAGTGAAGCAATTTTGGCAGGAGATATCCTTGCTAAGAACATGAAAGAACTTACTGATGCAGGAATTATATTCGCATTGGATGACTATGGCTCAGGTTATTCAAATATTAACTATGTCATCGAAATGCCCTTTAAGCTTATTAAACTTGATAAGTATTTTGTATGGGCTGCATTTGAAGATGAGAATTCAAAGATTCTTCTGGAACACACAATTAAGATGTTTAAGAAGCTTCATTTGGAGATTATTGCAGAAGGTATTGAAAATGAATCTCAGGTTGAGAAAATTTCAAGAGTTGGTGCAGACTATATTCAGGGCTACTATTTTAGTAAACCTGTAACAGGAAGAGAGCTTGAGGCTAAATTAAGCGGAAATAGAAAAAGAGAACTTGCCAGAACAAGGCAGGCAGAAGAAGAAAAGTTCTTAACGGAAGATGAAGGCAAGATTATTATCAATACCGCAAAGAAGGATTTGACGCATGTAATCGCTATTTGTACAGCAAACATGCAGCAGCAAATCGAAGGTGGATATGTAACAAGACTTGCCACAATCGCAAGAGAGAACGGATACTTTGTTGAAATTTATAACTCTGTATTTGGTAATTTGTCAGAAAGCGACAGCGAAGAACAAGGTCAGGCTTCTGTTTATAATTTGATTAATTATGATGAAGTTGACTTTATTATAATCCTTCCAAGAGTTATCAAATCTGCAAGTATTGTTGAACGAGTTGTTACAAATGCCAGAAGAAAAAATGTTCCTGTTATTTTAATTGACGAGGAAATGGAAGGCTGTTATTCGGTTAAGTATGATTATGTGGGTGGCTTTAGAAAAATCTGTTCACATATCATGATTGATCATGGCTGCTCAAAGGTTAATTTCATTGGTGGTCCTAAGGATGATACATCAGCTCAGGAAAGAATGACTGCTTTTAAGGAAATGCTTGCTTCAAGATGTATTCCTTATGAAGAAAGCAGGATAGGATATGGAGATTTCTGGGAAGGACCTGCAAGAGAAGTTACCAAAGGCTTCCTTAATGTTAATAAGCTTGATGAATTGCCAGATGCCATTATCTGTGCAAACGATATAATGGCAATTGCTGCCATAGGTGTTATTTCAAATACTGTTATTGAAGGAAGAAGGCTTTCAGTACCTGAAGACATTATTGTTACCGGATTTGATGGAATTGAGATGGAAAAATACCATTCACCCCGTCTTACAACAGCAATTCAGGATATTGAAACAGCTGCCAGACAAACTTTTAATATTGTTTCAAAAGTATTATCAGGTGAACCCTGCAAGCAGAAGGTATTAATACCACATTTGTTTGTTCCTTCACAAAGCTGCGGCTGTGAACCTAAAACCATTATCGCAACTAATGAAATGCAAAGCGAACTGTACTCAAGACTTGCTTCTCAGGAGATATATGAGAATGAGATGTATAAGCTTTTGTCAGTTATATCAGATAATGATTCTCTTGAAGAATGTCTTGCAAAGCTGCCACATTACATTAAGATGATAGGCTGCGATTATTTTGCAATATATTTCATAGAACGTTTTATTAACGACGTCAGAGGTATTGAAACAGAAGCGGGCAGCTTCAAAAATGCATCTACGGCAACCGGTAAGAAAATGATCCGAATGATGGAAGGATATTGCTCAAGAGATGACTTTGAGGTTAAAGAAGCACCGATTGGCAATAACGAGATTTTGCTTGATTTAATTGCAAAGGCCGGTGATACCAGAAAAATCATGTTCTATCCTTTGCATTTCCAGAATGACGAAATCGGTTATATTGCGATGAGTTACTGGCATCAGGTTATTAACTTTAAGAGAGCAAATTCATTTTCAAGTAATATCGGTAATGCTTTGATGATGATGCGTAACCAGGTTAGAATTAAGACAACGAACTCGATGCTCAGGCAGTCAAATGTCGAAATGGAAAAGATTTATGACAGAGATGCACTTACAGGTCTTTACAACAGACATGGTTTTGATAAGCGCTTCAGAGCCGTATTAAAGGAAAGTATAATGGCAGATCCATGGCTTTTGCTTGCATCTATTGACATGGATGAGCTTAAATACATTAACGATACCTTTTTACATTATGAAGGTGATAATGCTCTTAAAACTGTCGGAAAATGTATGGAAGAGGTTGGCGGAAGAGATGCTATCTGTGCGCGTTTCGGTGGTGACGAATTCGTTATGGCGATAATTATGCCATATGCCGAAAATGTTAGGGAAGAGTTCTCGCAAAAGCTTATTAACTGGATGGACAACTACAATGAACACAGCAGAAAGCCTTACAAGTGGCACATAAGCTTTGGACTTACCTTTGAAAAGTGTAATAAGGATACAAGTAATTTTGCCGAAAGATTAGAAGAAGCTGATAATTTGATGTACATCTGGAAGAATAAGGCAAAGGAAGAGCGCCGTAAGAATGGTACTTATCATGGAAGAGATTAAATGATTTGCAACCAATAAATATATCTTAAAAAATTAGCCCTTAAACGGATAAAGTGAAAGCCAAATCTGTTTAAGGGATTTTTTTGTCTTATAGACATGCTTTAATGTGCCGATATAATAATCGGAGGGCGTAAAATGATAAATACAAACTTTAATACCAACGACAGAATCAAGGATGAAATAATAAAAGACGGAATGCAGCGCACACAGGGAAGTGAAGTTAGAAATGCGAAGAATTCCGGCTTTTTTAATGATGTAAATGATGATATTTTCTCACTTGGCGAGACAAAAGATACAACAAAGTCTTCAGTATACGGCAAAAATGATGACCGCTTAAATGATGATAAAGTAAATGAAAAGAAGGAAAAACCGGATTATGAGGTAAGTAAAGAAAGCTTAGAGGAAGCTGCAAAGGTTATGACAGAGGAAGACTTAAAGCTTCTTTATGATGAAGGTTTTCCTGTAGAGAAGATGACAAGTGAAGCCTTGCTTGAAAATCTTAAGCGTATAAAAATGCAGATGGAAATGAGGGCTGATTTCTATGAAGCTGCAGGGACTAAAATTAAAGAAGAATCACAAGCAGTTAAAGAGATGGCTCAAAAGTCAGTTCTGAATGATCCAAGAGCTGAAAGAATAGCAAAAAGACTTGAAAGCGCTGATATTCCGGTTACTTTAGAGTTAGTAAAGAGCATATTTGAAACTATGGAAAGCTTTGGCGCAAGCAAGGCCTTTGCTTTAACGGATTCAGAAGCGCAATATCTTGTAACCAACAAATTGTCAGCTACAGTTGAGAACATAACTTTGGCAAGAAGTAATGCAAAACTTCTTGATGCAAGACCTGAAAAGCCATTAACAAATGAAACCTGGAAACAGCTTGAACCTTCTGTTACCAAGCTTCTTTTCCATGCTGGAATTAAGAATGACAAGGCAATGATGGAGACCGCAAAGACCTTCATTAGAAGAGATATTCCTCTTACTACCGATAATTGTGTATATTTTGCCGGTTTAAAAAAGCTTAAACTTAATGAAGATGAGATACTTGATAAAATTATTGATGCTGTTTCTATTGGAAAGCAACCCAAGGATGCAATTTTTACAACTCTTTCAAAGTCAGGCGTAAAGTCATTGGTAAATCAGGTACATACACTTAACAATGATGATGTACTTTTTGCTTCTAATAAAGCAGTTTCAGACGATGGTGAATATTATTCAAAGAATATAGAGCTTTCACTTACAGATTTGATAAATGCAAAAGCACATATTCAAAGTGGCGATTTAGGAGCAGAATTTAAGCGCAACATACAAAGCCTTAACCGCCAGGGTGAGGCAGAGGCTTTGAATATCAGAACCAGAAGACAGCTTGAAGAGGTCAAAGCAAGACTTACTTTTGATGCAGGCTTCAGACTCTCAAAACAGGGTATTTCAGTAGATACTGAAAAGCTTACTACTCTTGTATCCTCACTTAAAGAGCTTGAGGACGGAATGTATTCTTCTTTCTTTAAAGGCGCAGGAGTAGAGTTAAGCAGAAGTTCGCTTGAATTATTGCAGGAAACCACAAAAAAAGTTGATGAGCTTAAAAACGCGCCCATATTGTTAGTTCCTGAAACAAAGGATGAATATAAGGATATTTCTTTGGAAGAGCTTCACTTAAAGGGCAAGGAGCTTGAAGCTATAGCAGCAGAGAAAACGAATCCTGTTTACAGAAAGTTTTACGAAACCTATGAAGGAGTCATGACCACACCTTCACATGAATTTGGCGAAAACAAAAAAAAGGCATTTAATAATATTGATTCCCTGCTTCGCACTGTTGGCGCAGAAGTTACAGAGGAAAATGCAAGAGCAGCCAGAATGCTCTCATATTCCAATAAGGAGATTAATCAGAAGAGTATCGATGAAATAAAGGAATATGACGAAAAGCTTACATATGTTCTTGAAAATTTACATCCTCAGGTAACAGTCAGAATGATAAGAGATGGAATTAATCCTCTTTCAGAGACAATAGATGATTTGAGGGAAAAAATTGACGCTATTAAAGAAGAGGAGGGAATTTCTGCTGATGAAAAGTTCTCGAATTTCCTTGTAAACTTAGAGAAAAACAGCAAAATTTCCGATAAGGAGCGTACAGCATATATTGGTATTTATAGGGCTTTGCATCAGATTAAGGACAATGATGAAATTGCCATGGGAAATCTGATGATGAAAAATCAGACAATGACCTTGGCTAATCTTCAAAAGGCAGTTAAAAATGGTTTAGCGCCCAGATTTGATACTAAAGTAGATGACAAATTCGGTGAATCTTTACTGTCACAAAGTAAAAGAGAAAAAGAAGAAAATGCAAGAAGGGTTGACAGAATGTCAAATGGCCTTTCTGAAAATATGACCGATATTCTTAAGAAAATTGGGGACAAGGCCGATAATAAAAATAAGGAGCCTTTTGAAACTGTTGACATGGAGAAGCCTCAGGCTGAAGAAATAAAGCAAAAAACAGAGGAAATAAGGCAGCTTGCTTCAGAAGCTGATAATCCAAGCAAGTTCTTAAGTGATTACAAGATTATTTCAACAGTTGAAAACATAGGTGCCGCAAATGCATTACTTCATGGCGACATGAGTAATTATAAGGAGCTTAAACGTATTCTTAATGAAAAGAAAAACGAAGAGCTTCCTAATCTGTTTGAAAGTCTTAACAGTAAAGAGGAAATGCAAAATGCTGTTGATGAATTTGCAGACAAAACCTTAGAGCTAAAAAAGCAAATGTATGCAAGCAGTGAAACAGACAGTCTTGATATAAAGGCATTGAAATCAATTGATGTTGGCATAAGATTTATGCGAAGACTTAGCAAGAGAGAATATTATCAGATTCCTATTGATACAGGTGATGACATTCTTCAGATGAATGTTACTGTAATATCAGGAGGAGCTGAAAAGGGTAAAGTTAATCTTACATATGACAGCGCAAACCTTGGTAAAGTTACAGCCAAAGTAAAAGCGGGTGAGACAGGCATAAAGTGCCTGATAACCAGTGATTCAAGGGAAGGAAAAACAACACTGGAAGAACGACAGCTTAATCTGTTCGCAGCCTTTAACGAGGCATCGGTGAAATGCGAGGCAGTTTATTACAGTACAGATGAGCGAGGCGGAGACACCTACGTCTTCGAACAGGACAGTGCTTCTGAACAAGGAAGTTTGGCAAGCAATAATGATCTTTATAAAATAGCCAAAACACTTTTGCTTCATTTGAAAGAAGCAGACGGCAACTGACCAAAGTTGTTTTGAAGACCTTGAGGAGGCAACATGAGAATAAACCATAACATCTCTGCATTAAAGGCTAACAGCCTTTTAAACACTAATAATTCAAAGCTTGAAAAGAGTCTTGAGAAGCTGTCATCCGGTTACAGAATTAACAGGGCAGCAGATGATGCAGCAGGACTTGCAATTTCAGAAAAGATGAGAATGCAGATTCGTGGTCTTGAACAGGCATCACGAAATGCATCAGATGGTATTTCTGTTATTCAGACAGCAGAAGGTGCTTTGGTTGAAGTTGAAGAAATGCTTCAGAGAATGAGAGAGCTTTCTGTACAGTCAACCAACGGAACTAACACAGATGCCGACAGAGAGTCACTTCAGGCTGAAATTGCACAGCTTAAGGAAGAAATAAACCGTATTTCTGATACAACAGAATTTAATACAAAGAAGCTTTTAAACGGAACAGTAGACAGAAGATCATATTCTGACAATACAAAGGTTACATTGATTTCTTTATCGGATGAAGTAGATATTAAAAGCTATTCATTTAATGTTGAAAAGGCACCTCAGAAGGGCGAAATAACAGGCAAGCTTAAAACAAGCAGTTTTGTTACTTCAGCAGATTCTGCCGTCGATATAAACGGTACTAAGATTAATATCCCTGCAGGCAGCAGTACAGAACAGGTATATCAGGCAATAAGAAATTCATGTGATTCCATGGGTATTACAGTTGTTCCCGTAAATGATGCCGGAGATATCGTTACAATTGATGATCCATCCATGACCTCATTTAAATATGAAAGCAATGAATTTGGAGAAAATGCAACACTTGAAATATATACACAGGGCGAAATTGGAGACCTTTTAGGACTTGGAAGCCAGGTATCTGCTAAGGGTGCTGATGCCAAGGTTGTTCTTGACAGAACTGCAACAGGCGGTTTTGGACAGACTGCAACTGTTACTGTAAAGGGTGACTATGTTACTGTATCAGATTTAAATAATTTTGAGATGGTATTTAAGGTTGAAGACGGAACTACAGGAGATGCAACCGTAACTGTTTTGCAGGCAGGACCGATGACCTTACAGATTGGTGCTAATGAAGGACAGACAATGGAAGTAAGAATTCCAAGAGTAGATACTACTTCCTTAATGATAGATTCTATTGATGTAAGTACAAGCTTTGGTGCAGCAAATGCCATTCCTAAATTGGATGAAGCTATTTCACAGGTATCTACAATAAGAGCTAAGCTTGGTGCTTATCAGAACAGAATTGAGCATGCAATCAACAGCCTTGATGTATCTGCAGAAAATCTTACAGAAGCACTTTCACGAGTTAAGGATGTTGATATGGCTGAGGAAATGGCAACCTTTACACAGCTTCAGGTACTTACTCAGGCAGGAACATCAATGCTTGCACAGGCAAATGAACGTCCTCAGAATGTTCTTTCATTACTCCAGGGCTAAAGGAAGGTAAAGATAGATTATGACACAGGAAAATTTACGCGATTATACGCTTAGAATAACACAGGCTTCACAAAGTGAGCTGGTTGTAATAATGTTTGATATCATTCTTTCAGATATTGAGGATGCAAAAGAAGATTACAGAATGCTTCGTATTGATGATTACGTTAAGGATTTAAGACATGCACAAAAGTTTGTGCAGGAGCTTATGTCAGTTTTGGATTATTCCTTCTCTATCTCATATGCTTTGATGAGCCTTTATGTTTTTGTTCGTAAGACATTAGTGGCAGCAGAAATTGGAAGAAGACCTGAAAAGCTTGACCATGCAGTTTCTGTACTTGAAAAGCTCCGCACAGGATTTGTTGGCGTAAGTGAGCAGGACAAGTCAGGCCCGGTTATGCAGAATGCACAGCAGGTATATGTGGGAATGACCTACGGACATGGAACTTTAAATGAAAGCGTAATCGATGCGAGTGATTACAAGCGTGGCTTTACAGCGTAATTGTGGATATATACAGCGCAATTGCGGATTTATGCAGCACAATTGCGGATTTATGCAGCACAATTGCGGATTCATAAGCGACATGGGATAAAGAACGCTGTAAAAATTAAGCGCAATGTAAAAAGGCTAAAGAATGCAGTGTAATATGAAAAGACATAAAGAATGCAGTGCAAAATGAAAAGGCATAAAGAACACGATGTAATACGAAAAGGCATAAAGAATGCAGTGCAGTATGAAAAATGTTACAAGGATTGCTTTGCAATATCTTTAATATAAAAATAACAGATAAAATAATGGGCGGTTTAAAACCGCCTTTTATGTTAAAAAAGCTTTTATGCTACAAACCGCTTTTGTGTTAGAAAAACTGTTAGAAAAAGCATTTGTGTTAGTAAAAGCATTTCTGTCAAGCATTTCTTGACATCGTCTCTTTAAGGGACTAAAATAAAGTTTTCAGTTTGGATATGTATGAAAAACAGATAGTGTCAAATGACAAATTAAAACAATTTGGGAGGCGTATATGAAGAAATATTTTATTACAGTTTTGTTTTTGGCTTTTATCACTTGCTGTTTTGCAGGCTGCGGGGAAGATATGTATTCATTAAATTATAGTAATGAAGAACTTTTTAACATGGCAAGCGAATATGTAAACGAATCTTTGTCAAAGCTTGAGGAAAATGGTTATAAATTATCATTTAATGGAAATGAAGATGCAAATGCTGATGAAAATGTTGATGAAAATGTTGATGAAGAATTTTCTGATAGTGAGATAGTAAAGATTGACACTGACAGTGAAAGAGCTTCAAAGCTTGATAAGCTTGCAGAGAATGGCTTTTTGATTACCTGGGAAATGAATGTTTCAGGCGAATATGATGATGCAGTTTTTCTTTCACTTGGAGCACAGGGAAAGAAGTATTATTATTCCTTAGAAGGCGAAGAAGAAATGATTTATGATTTTTCTGAGTCTGGTAAGGTTGTAGTTTACACAAGATATGGTAAGGACGAAAAGTGGTATAAGACCATTTTCGATGGTGAAAATTCAGAAAAAGAGTTAAAGGACAGTTTTTACACGCTTTTTGACAGTGTTGCCACACAGTCTTTAACTTATGCTTCAAGCATGAAGGAAGTAGGAAAATCCAAGATTTTAGGCAGAGAATGTGCAGAGTACAAGTTTTCAGAGGAATATTTGGGAACAAAAATCAGTTGTATGGCATATGTGGATGTTGAAACCAATTTGGTTTTGAATTCGTGCTTTGAAATATCTGTTTTAGGTATTACAGAGAAAACAGAAAATACCTGTAAGGTATTTGATACTGATTATGAAATAGAAATTCCTTCAGATGAAGAGATAGAAAATGAGGAGTGGTAAACTCATTATTTGACATTATCAAAATTTATTGATAGAATACCTAACTAGTACCATTAGAGTACAAAATAAATATATAAGGAGGTTGCCCATGAAAAAACCGTATTACATTACAACTGCAATCGCGTACACTTCAGGTAAGCCGCATATTGGCAATACCTATGAAGCTATTTTGGCGGATTCGATTGCCCGCTTCAAAAGATTTGAAGGCTATGACGTTTTCTTCCAGACAGGAACAGACGAACATGGCCAGAAAGTTGAGGAGAAGGCCATGCAGAAGGGCGTAACGCCCCAGGAATTTGTTGATGGAGTTGCCGGTCAGATTAAAGGAATATGGGATCTTTGCGGGACCTCATATGATAAATTCATTCGTACAACCGATGAAGATCATACTGTCCAGGTTCAGAAAATCTTTAAGAAAATGTATGACCAGGGCGATATCTATAAAAGTGAGTATGAAGGAATGTATTGCAAGCCTTGCGAATCCTTCTTTACAGCTTCACAGGTTGTAAATGGAAAATGCCCTGATTGTGGCGCAGATTGTGTAAAGGCAAAGGAAGAAGCATATTTCTTCAAACTTGACAAGTATACAAAGAGACTTATAGACCATATTAATACTCATCCTGAATTTATTCAGCCTGAGTCAAGAAAGAATGAAATGATGAATAATTTCCTTCTTCCCGGACTTCAGGATCTTTGTGTATCCCGTACCTCATTTAAGTGGGGCGTTCCTGTAAGCTTTGATGACAAGCATGTTGTATATGTTTGGATTGATGCATTGAGCAATTATATAACAGGTATCGGTTACGATTGCGACGGTAATTCAACAGATTTGTTTAAGAAACACTGGCCTGCAGACTTACATCTTATTGGAAAGGATATTCTCCGTTTCCATACCATTTACTGGCCTTGCATGCTCATGGCTTTGGATTTGCCGTTACCTAAGCAGATTTTCGGACATCCCTGGCTGTTGCAGGGTGGCGAGAAGATGAGTAAGTCAAAGGGAAATGTTATCTACGCTGACGACCTTGCCGGTATTTTCGGTGTTGATGCAGTTCGTTTCTTCGTTCTTCATGAAATGCCTTTTGAAAGCGATGGAACAATTACCTGGGAGCTTATGACAGAAAGAACAAACTCTGAGCTTGCTAATACCTTGGGAAATTTAGTAAACAGAACAATATCGATGACCAACAAATATTTTGGCGGTGTTGTGGCTAACAAGGGTGTTAAGGATGAATTTGATGATTCACTTATTGATGTAACCTTGTCTTCTGTTGGTAAAGTTATCAAGAAGATGGATGACTTAAGAGTTGCCGATGCTATCAGTGAAATTTTTACAGTTTATAAGAGATGTAACAAGTACATTGATGAGACAACTCCTTGGATTTTGGCAAAGGATGAAGCTAAGAAAGATCGTTTGCAGACTGTTCTTTATAACCTTTTGGAATCTATTACCATTGCAACAACACTTTTAAAGAACTTTATGCCTGAGACCGCTGACAAGATTTTTGCCCAGATTGGCTCAAAGGAAAGAACCTTGGAAGAGTTGTCACAGTTTGGTTTAATTGAAAATGGATTAAAGGTTACTGAAACACCTGAAATTTTATTTGCAAGATTTGACTTAAATGACGTTCTTGCAAAGGCAGCAGAAATTCAGGAAAAGCAGAAGAGGGAATATGAGATAGCTGAAGGAATTGTTTCTGAAGAAAAGGCAGAAGAGCCTGTTATAGATATTGAAGCAAAGCCTGAAATTTCTTATGATGATTTCTCAAAGCTTCAGTTCCAGGTTGGTGAGATTATTAAGTGCGAAGCAGTTCCTAAGTCTAAGAAGCTGCTCTGCTCACAGGTAAAGATTGGCTCACAGGTTAAGCAGATTGTATCAGGCATTAAGCTTCATTACAGCCCTGAAGAGATGGTTGGCAAGAAGGTAATGGTTTTGGTAAACTTAAAGCCCGCTACATTAGCAGGTGTGTTATCTGAAGGTATGCTGCTTTGTGCAGAGGATGCAGATGGAAATCTTGCATTGATGACTCCTGAAAAGACTATGCCTGCAGGCGCAGAAATTTGCTAATTTGGAATTGTAAAAATGTAATAAAAAAATACAAACGAGTTATTTCCTGTTAAATTGCATATTAAATATGAATATTAAAAGGGACTGTGAAAAAATGAAAACATTTTTTCACAGTCCCTTTGTGTTTATGAATTCGTTATAACATTATATTAAATATAAAAAATCGAGATATCAAAATGCCAAAATTTAAAATATCAAAATGTAAAAATTCAAAATATCAACATATCAAAGTGTGTCTTTATATTCCCTTACAACATCCTCGAATTTTTCAGTATTTTTATAATTGAATTCAGTTTCAAAGGAAGTGGTAGAGAACCATTCTTTTTCGAAACTCAAGGGATTTTCAGGAAGCTTGTTAAAACCGATTTCAAGCTTATAATCACAAAGCTTTGAAGCAATTGTAAGATAGTCACAGGAAAGCTTTGGATTGCCACTTCCAAGATAGTAGTAGTTTTCTTTAGGCTCTTTTTCTCCAAGAATTGATAGCTGATTTGCTAAAGTATTTACAGAGTAAATATCGTACCAAATCTTGCAGGAATCAAAAGCTGTTTCTTTATTTTCTAAAAATGCATCAATAGCTGAAGGCATAAACTGTGTTTTTAGCATATATTTTCCAAGAGGATGGCAGAGATTACACCAAATGTATTTTATATTCATTTTTTTAGATAACTCAAGCGTCAGCTCGTGAGAATGCTTTTTGGCAAGGATATAAAATGCATTGTTGTTAAAGCTTTGCTGTTTTAACATTTCGTCTGAGAGCTTTTCGTATATTGTACCGATGAAAATAATCTTCTTGCATTTTATTTTTTCTGCTATTACCAAAATGGAAACAGCAAGCTCAACATTCTTAAGCTGTAATAAGGCATCTGACCTTTCTTTACCACAAGAACCTGCCCAGGCAAGGTGATAAAGAATATCATAATTACAAAAATCTGTGTTTAAAGGATTATTTGATTTGGAAAGAAATTCTTTATCATCAATGATTGTCAAGTTTTTTTGTGATATTTCATTAAGATGTCCTGTGCTTTCGTGAACGATTGCAAGAACTTCGTGCCCATTATGCAAAAGTGTATTTGTAAGATGAAAACCGATATATCCGTTAGCACCATATATTATTGCTTTCATATTGTCTCCGATTAAATTGATACGAAGATTATATCATTATAGCACTATTTTTTACAAGAAAATAAAAATCATCAAAAAACCGGGCACTTGCGTACCCGGTAAATTTAATTTTTAATCAATTTGACTGTTGATTAGTTTAAAGCCGCAACAACCTTCTTTAAAGCTTCCATAGCTTCATCAGGTAACTTGTCATAGCCTTCCTTCTTTGTAGCGAAGCCTTCAACAGCATCAACTCTTGTCTGCATAGCATTCTTGAGTTCTGCAATGTAGCTTGCATCATTCAAGTCTGGAGTGAAATCTCCGGTCTTACCTGACCAGTCATTCATGATTTCGATATCATCGAAGTTGCCCCACTTCTCGAACTTAGCCTTTCCTTCAACGATGGTTTCAAGGATACCTAATGTATCTTCCTTCTTAACCTTCTTGCCCATGAAGTCACCGGTATTTACGATGTAGCAGTCAACACCCTTTTCTTCAACGAGCTTCTTGAACTTAACATAGTCATTTACAAGAGGATATGTTCTGAAAGGATTTGCATAAGGTACGATTCTGATAGCATTCATATCAGTTCCTGCCTTAACACGTTCTGCAGAAGATGTCTTTGTAGCAAGTGTAGCACCCATAACTGAAGCCAAAGCTGAACCTTTAAGCTTAACAACAGGAGGGATTGTAGGATCCTTCATGATCCAGAAGATAGCATTTACAGGGCTTTCAATCTTGTCAACGCGGTTAGGTGACCATAACTTTGACTTGATAGCACGTCCGTTACCATTACGGATATCTTCTGTAACAAGCTGAATCTTGCCGTTTTCATCCATTGTAGCTGAGCAGTTCTGAACTGTGATAAGATATTCATTATCAGGGCATCCTGTAGGATAATCTGCTGTCTTATCGAAGTATGTAGGCTCTAATGCGATAGATGAACATGTGTCAGCGTTGATGATGAAAGCGTCATCATGGAGAACCTTGATACCGCCAAATGCATCGTACTTACCGCTGTGCTTAGCATGTGTAAGTGTTGACTTACCTGAACCTGAAAGACCATAAACAGAAGCAACGAACTTCTTTCCGCCTTCAAGTGAGTATTCCTTCTGACCACCATGGCATGAAGCATAACCATTTCTGTTAGCAATAGCCCAAGCGATTGTAAGAGTACCCTTCTTGTGTTCACCAAAGTACTTCATACCAAGGATACATGCACAGTTCTGGTTTGTATCGAAGTAGCAAAGTGTACGAGGATCTGATAAGCAGCTGTAATCAACATCAGGAGCTTCATGGGGTTCCCACTGAGGATCTGAGAAGATATAGATATCAGGTTCCTTACCATCACCAACAGGCTTAGAATTCTTGTACATCTTTACATAGTAATCTGACATATACTGGAAGTTAAGCATCCAGTTGTAAAGGAGGTTTTCTTCGCCCTGAGGAAGAAGGAGATGAGCCTTAACCATGAATTCAGGATCAAGACCAATGTAGCACTCTGCATGATAGAGAGTTTTCCATCTTGACTCATAAACAGCGTCCATAACAACCTTGTCAAGCTTTGCTTCATCAACACCAGGTTCGCCCTTAATACGACGAGCTACTGCATAACGACCTGTAACAGCGCCATCATTGAAAAGTAAAACCTTAGCGTCCTTTTCAAGACCAAATGTGTCACCATCCTTAACGGGCATATCTGTTACGATAGTTCCGGGTGAGTTCTTAGCCAATTCATAGGCTTCTTTTAATGTGTTTACCTTAACTACGTTGTTTCCGTAGAAGGCTGCTTCGATGATAGAACGAGTCTTAGAAAAACCAACTTTTCCAGCACCGATTTCTTCCGGCTTATAATAAGCTTTTGTGGACATAATCGTTCCTCCTTAAAATTTTGATGAACTCCGTTTGCCTATTTGAAACGAAGTCGAATACCTTTTTAAATATTTTTCAATATTTCTGACATGGCACAGACAAGCCATATTCGGTGTTAGTATATAAAATTACAAGGTAAAAGTCAATGCTTAGTTAAAAAAATACATTTATGAACGAATGCCATTTTGATATTATAGTAATACATAAAAAGCATAAGAGAAGAGTTTTATGCCTATAAAAAAGTTGAGTTGAAAAAAGCAACAGGGAGGGCGGTATGCACTTTTGGAAACAAGAAAATGCACTTATGATTAAGCGCGAATATGAGACTATCAAGATTGAAGCCTGGGGTAAAAACGCGTTAAGAGTTCGTTCAACAAAGAATGCTGAAATAAGTGACATTAACTGGGGATTACTTGATACTGACAGTAAGGATGCAAAAATCACTATCGATGAAAAGAAGGGTGAAGCTTTTGTTGAGAATGGAAAGATAAAGCTTTGGATTAATCCGGCCGGAATTTTATCATTTTATAATGAAGACAAGCTTGTATTAAGAGAATATTTCCGTACTTACGGACCTGCTTTGACAAAGGAAAGTAAGTGCCTTAAGGTTATAAATCGTGAATATGTGCCTGTTAAAGGAAGCTATTCTTTCGGACTTAATATTCGTTTTGAAAGCAATGATGAGGAAAAGATTTATGGTATGGGACAGTACCAGCACGCTTATCTTGATCAGAAGGGCTGTGTTTTGGAACTTGCACAGAGAAATTCACAGGTTTCAATACCTTTCCTTATTTCAAGCTTGAATTATGGTTTCCTTTGGAATAATCCTGCGGTAGGCAGAGCTACTTTCGGTAAAAACTATACTGAGTGGCATGTTGATTCAACACCTCAGATGGATTACTGGGTAACTGTTGATGAGAATCCTAAGAAAATTATTGAAAATTATACAGAAGTTACAGGTCGCGCTCCTGCAATGCCTGACGAGCTTCTTGGTTTATGGCAGTGCAAGCTTCGTTACAGAACGCAGGATGAGGTTTTGAGTGTTGCAAGAAAATATAAAGAGCTTGGAATTAAGCTTGATGTTATCGTAATCGACTTTTTCCACTGGCCTCGTCAGGGTGATTGGTGCTTTGATAAGAAGTATTGGCCAGATCCGAAGGCAATGGTTGATGAATTGCATGAAATGGGAACCAAGGTTATGGTTTCTGTATGGCCTTCTGTTGACAGAAAATCAAGCAATTTCTATAAGCTTAATGACAGAGGCTTGCTTGTTCAGACAGAACGCGGTTCAATTCAGACCTATGATTTCCAGGGCGATTGCTTAACTTTGGATGCAACGAATCCTTTAGCACAGGAATTTGTTTGGGAGAAGTGCAACGAAAACTATCGCAAGTATGGCATAGACATGTTCTGGCTTGATAATTCCGAACCTGATTATGCGATTTATGATTATGAAAACTATCGTTATCATTTAGGACCTGCTTTACAGGTAAGTAATATTTATCCTAAGCTTTATACAAAAGCATTTTATGATGGTTTAAAGAAGGAAAACGCTCCTTGGATTTTAAATCTTGTAAGAAGTGCATGGATTGGAAGCCAGAATTATGCAACCTTGCTTTGGTCAGGTGACGTTCAGAGTACCTTTGAATCCTTAAAAGATCAGATTGTTGCAGGACTTAATGCAGGTATCGCTGGTATTCCCTGGTGGACAACAGACATCGGCGGCTTTATGGAAGGTGATGTAAATGATCCTGATTTTAAGCAGCTTTTACTTCGTTGGTTCGAATTTGCAGTATTCAGCCCTGTTTTGAGACTTCATGGTGACAGAGATCCTCATAACATTCCGCCTCTTGACACAGAACATGATTTTGGCGGCGGATACCTTTATACAGGTCAGCCTACTGAAATGTACGCATATGGTGATGAAGCATTTAAGATAATGAAGCAGAACCTTGATTTGAGAGAAAGCTTAAAGGGATATATCAGTTCTTTATATGCAGAAGCAAGCGAGAACGGTTCACCTCTTATGAGAACCATGTTCTATGAGTTCCCTGAGGACAAGAATTGCTGGAACATAGAAGATCAATATATGTTCGGTGCAAAGTATCTTGTAGCGCCTATTGTAAAGCTCAATCAGTTTGAAAGAGATGTATATTTACCTGAAGGAATTTGGAAGTCATTACTTGACGGTACAGTTATTAATGCAGGCAAGGGCGGAATGACAGTACTTGCAGCAGCTCCTTTGGAAGCAATTCCTGTATTTGAGAGATTATAGGAATTAAAGAACAAAAATCAGGTATCAGATATAAGATACTGGTTATTTGATAATAAGTTTAACATTTAAAACGCCCTCATTGCGAGGGCGTTTTTTGATGGAATTAACTAAACTGGATACTCAGTACGTTTTTTTATTTTAATGAAATTGAGAATTATCAGGGAACCAATGATCACAATAAGCTATCAGGAAAGAATTAATTTCATTTACAAATAATTCTTTTGGAATACTTACACCACCTATTATATTTTCAAATAGGATTCCTGATTCGGCATCTTGATTATTCCAAGATATTTCTATGAAATCTCCATTTAATTGAAAGTACAAATCAGCCAATATGGCTCCTTGTGATGATGTATGCCATCGATGGCGAAGATTCCACTCATCAAGTTTATCATAATATGCGTCGAATAATTCATCATCATCGGTATCAAATTCGCGGGCTTTAATGTCCTTGATCGAGGCGTATTCTCCTTCAACTGATACAGGATATGGGTCTTCTGCTAAGTTGTCGATGAATTGACGAAGCCATAGTATAATTTCGTCGAGATTCCATCGAGTTGTAAATGTTTGGTCGTTTTGTGAAAAGGCAAGAATGTTATTATTATTTACCAGTATTTTAAGTTCTGTTTCGTGAGTTTCATCGATAAATGTGTAATGGATTGAAAAATGTGTTGAAAAGATTTTGTTATTTTCTTGCATGCTATCTTTTTCCTTTCCTGAGTTGGGTATAACGTGCTTTAGATATTTTTCCATCTGCAAGCATTGATTTTAAAATATCAGGAGGAATGTCTCGAGGTTTTGAAACTTCATAGGAGTGATATCCACCATATGGTGTATTATCAGGCTGAAATTTTACGATTATTCCATCTTTTGTTATATTGTATATCTGCTTGCCATTTTGATAACCGGTATCAAGGAGAAATTGCCCTTCATCCTGAGTTTTTATTGGATTATTGCTTCCGTAGCCGTATTTTTCATGTTTTGGCGAAGGACTATATATCATGGGGTTTACATTGTCGATACTTGCTTCATTAGCAGATTCCTTTAAAGGGCATGTCGCTTCTTCTATTGCAGTCTGCGGTGAACCAATGGTTCCATGTCCTTCACCACTATCATGAGTTGCAGTCATTGGCATGTCCTCCTAAAATGCGATTTCTTGTTTGAAGCATATTATCAGGAATTTGAACATCAATACCGGCATCTATCGCATATTTGAAAATTTCATATACTTTTGTTTTGTTTGGAGAAGCTGAGTTGACAATGATTACTTGTAGGTGAGGCAGATGGTCTACGGTATATTTGATTGATTTAATTAGTATTTTTAACTGTATAGGGTCTCCCATAGCTCCTTTTATGTTGAAAGCTACTATGGTGCAATCATACATTCCATCAATCATATATTTAAATTCAATTTCATTTGCGCATGATATCAGAGGGATAACAATTGCATCAAGATTAATAGTTAACCAAATGGCTACAATTCTTGACCTAAATTGTCTATGGTAGTTTTCGACTTCAGGGGCATCCCCACATTTGGAATAATCGGGAGCTATAAAGTATTTAACGCCTTTAAAACGATTTATATAATATTCTTGGAGCTCTTTGACACCATAATATATAGCATTCCAAAGCCCGTATAAGCCGTCGAAGCAGACATCATATTCAAAGAATGTAACACATGTTCCTTTACTATGGAAATATGTTGAAGGCTGACTATAAGTAGCCAAAAAGTCAATATAAGGTGTTTTTTTACACCTTATATATGGCATATCTAATTCGCCGATTTTAGGTGTTAAATTTGTATAATCTAAAAAGCCTAAATTGAGCAATTTTCTTAAATTTTTTTTATGTTTCATTAATATCACCTCCGTATTTGTCTTAACATTTGTACAATAAAAACAGACTTCAAAGCCGATAAGTCTTAGAAATCCTTTGACATTTTCTACGAAGGTATCTATAATGAAGTTGCTAAGTTCCGAGTAAGATATTCGGAGAAAATGTCTTGTTAGTCGCTGCAATGTGATTAGCAGGACGTTTTTTTATGGTTTATAACAATCAATGTACATAACCTCCTATAGCTGTTTTATATACATTATATAAACAATTAAAATATGATATATAAAGGTATAAAGCTGTGTGTTCATAACTATTACAACGATTTGCTGAATTGTATCACAAACAATTTGATACTGTTAACTAAAATATTCAATTTTAAGGGTTAATTTTTAAATATTTTTAAAAATTTTTGTCAACTTCTCTATTAAGGTACGCGTAATCTGATATTTGATAACAAAAAACCACTTCACATTCGCAAAGTGGTCTCCAATATTTATTTTTTACTCTTCAGTTGTCTTTTCAAGTCGATTATACAATGTTGCAAGCTTGGTATAATATTTTGTATCAATCTTTGAGTACTGGTCCTTGGTCATTCGCCATCTCCAGTTTGTACCTATTGTAGAAGGCATGTTGATGCGGGCTTCACTGCCAAGACCAAGTATATCCTGCATCTGAAGGATGGTTACTCTTGCACTTGAAGCATATAAAGCTTTAATTACTGCTGTCTGTAAATCGACATTTTCAGATGCATTGAAGTAGAACTTGAGATTATCGATTTTCTTCTTTGGCAATTTGTCAAGGAAACCTTTTAAGGTATCATTATCATGAGTTCCAATGTAAGCAACGCAATTATCTGTTACATAGTTGTGAGGAAGGAACAAATTGTCAGGATTTAAGTCCATACCAAATTCAAGTACCTTCATTCCGGGATAACCGCATTCAGTAATGACATCAACTACATTCTGGGTAAGCACTCCCAAATCTTCAGCGATGATTTTTGCATCACCGATAACGGAAGAAATCATTTCCATTAATACCTTGCCAGGTCCTTTTACCCATTCACCTTCCATAGCAGTCTCGCAGGAAGCTGGAATAGAGTAATAGTTTACGATACCGATGAAGTGATCGATGCGGATAACATCATACTTCATGGCAGCAAATCTCATACGCTCTCTCCACCAATAGAACCAGTCATTTTCCATGATATCCCATCTGTAAATGGGGTTACCCCAGCGCTGACCGGTTTTTGAGAAATAATCCGGTGGAACTCCGGCAACATTAATTTGCTCTAAGTCCTCATCAAGTTCAAAAAGCTTTGGGTTTGCCCAGACATCCGCACTGTCTAATGATACATAAAGAGGAATGTCACCAACGATATCAATATTAGCTTCCTTTGCAGCAGCCTTAAGCTTACTCCACTGCTCATTAAATTTGAACTGAAGGAATTTCCAGAAATCAATGTCGTCAGCGTATTTTTCTTCGTAGAATCTTATAGCTTCGGGCTGTCTTTTCTTTATGTCCTCATCCCATTCCTGCCAGGCCTTGTCTTCAAATGCTGCTTTTACAGACATATAAAGCGCATAATCGTGAAGATAGAAGGCATGTTCTTCAAGGAAATGTTTGTACTCATCAGTATCCTTGTGCTTACTTCTTGAATATGCTTTTCTGAGCAGTTTGAAGCGATACCAGTACTGCGCACCGTAATTTACTTCATCCTCTCTGTCAAACCAGAAGCATTCATTGATTTCGCTTTGTTTAAGCAACTTTTCTGAAACGAGAATGTCAAGATCAATAAAGTAAGGATTTCCTGCAAATGCTGAAAATGACTGATAAGGACTGTCGCCATAGCTTGTAGGTCCGATTGGAAGAACCTGCCAATAGTTACAGTTCATTTTTTTGAGGAAATTTATAAAATTGTAGGCTTCTTTGCCTAAAGTTCCTATACCATAATTGCTTGGCAGGGAAGATATAGGCATTAAAATACCATTTCCTCTTTTTAATGGATTAGTTCTCATATTCTCACCTTTTATTCGGTTTAGTTTATGTTTGCTTGGTACAATTCATCTTCGGAATCGTTTCCGATAAGTATTATATCAAACCATATTTTGATTGACAAGAGATATTTTGAAAATATTAAGTACTCTTTTATTAAAATATTAAGGTCGCGTCTTTGGAGTTTATTTGCGCTGTAAGTGAAGTCGTTGCCTGCTTTTATGATTATCCAATTATTACAGATTTGTTGCTTTATAAGGGATGATTAGTTTTTGAGGTTTGTTAGTTTTTTACAAAATCGGAAAATGTATGAAAGAAAATTTGTCTTGGTCAGACCACAATATATCGTAATACTTTTTGCAAAGTTATGCTTATTTGGCATTTTGAAAACACTACATTTAGTATTTATTGATAATTGAAACGCTGGTGTGTTTTGTATATTTTTACCAAAAATTACCAAATCTTGACAAATTTGTTGACATTTTGCTCTTAAAACAGTATCATAAGATACGAAAATAAAGAACTGAATGTGAAAGGTGATATGTCAAAAATAGTTATTTTACTTACAAAAGATAGCAATTATAACAAGAGATTTGCAAATTGGATAAATTTAAACCGTAGCATAGGATATCTTTGTTCAAGCTTTGATGATGCAGGAAAAGCACTGGATTTTATAAAAGATAATAAAGTTACTCATATTCTTATCAGCGAGGAATTTCAGGATTATTTTGATGATTTTTGTGACAATGAGGCCTTGAAATTTGTACTGACTGAAGATGATTATACAGGGGATCTTGCAGACGATAAGATTATAAGAATGAAGAGCTGGCCAGAAGTTTTTGAACTTGTTTTTAAGTACAAAAGGATGCAGGATCTTTTAAGAGAACTCGAAATGATAAGCACAAAAGAAAGCGAGGGCAAAGATAAAATAATAACTTTGTTTTCTCCTGAGAATGCAGTTTCTTTTGAACAGGCAGCAGATTATGTGGAGAAGCTGCTGACAGGGCACAGCCTTTTTATTTCATTTGAATCCTTCCCGTATTTTGAAACTGATTTGAAAAACTTTAATCAGGGAGAAGGTGAGATAAAAAATGAAAGAGAAGAAGGACTAAGCGAGCTTATATATGAAATAAAGCAAAGAAAAGCCTCATTAAGGAAAATATTAAGGGGAAAACTTTGCACGATAAAGAACTATTCTTTTGATCTTGTGCGGGGAATGAATTGTTTTCCGGATTTATATCAGCTTTCTTCAGAGGATGCGAAATGGTTTTTAGAAGCAATTTCAGCAGAAGGAGATTATGAGACAATTTTTATTTTTGTTAAAAGCTTAACTGAAGGAACCACAGAATTTTTAATGAAATGTGACAGAATAGATCTTTTTAGTGATAATGCCACAGAAAGCTTTTTTAAACAGCTTAAGTTTGCAGGACTAAATGATGTAATAGAAAAAATAAATGTAATAAAAGTATGAAGAAAGAGTATCTTAATGAAGGTTTAGGAATTAAGCCTGATATAATAAAGAAAATTAAAGAAGAAACGCTGTCAGGAATAGATTACTCTGTAGGAGTAAATGACGAAATGATATATGAAAAGATAGAGGGGCATATTTCTGAATTTGCAAGACAACGATATCTTTCAGTTAATGACAGACTACTATTAAAAGAAAAAGTTTTTAGCGAAATTAGGGGCTTTGGGAAGCTTGACAGCTTGTTATCGCGACCTGAGATAACCGAAATTATGATCAACGGATATAAAGACATATTTGTTGAAGAAGCAGGCCATTTATACAAGACGGATTATTCTTTTGATTCGCCTGAAGAGCTGGATGATTTGGTTCAGCGAATGGTTTCTGAGGCGAATAAGGTAGTAAGTGAAGCTGAACCGATAGCTGATTCGAGATTAAAGGATGGATCAAGAGTAAATATTGTTCTTCCTCCTGTAGCAATAAATGGACCTATAATTACAATAAGAAAATTTTCAAATAAAAGCTACTCATTAGATAATCTGGTACAAATGAGAGCTTTAACCCAAGAGGTTGCCATTGAACTTCGTAAAATGGTAAACGAAAGAAAAAATATCTTTATAAGTGGCGGAACCGGATCCGGTAAAACTACTTTCTTAAATGCCTTATCGGGCGAAATTCCAAAAGATGAACGAATAATTACAATTGAAGATTCGGCTGAATTAAAACTTATTGATGTGCCTAATCTGGTTAGATTAGAAGCAAGAAGCCGTTTTACAGACAACGTAAAAGAGGTTTCAATACGAGATCTGATTAAAACCTCTTTACGTGCAAGACCTGACAGAATAGTAGTTGGCGAGGTAAGAGGAGTTGAGGCTATCGATATGATATCTGCCATGAATACAGGTCACAGTGGTTCGTTGTCTACAGGTCATGCAAATTCTGCTCAGGACATGCTTTCAAGACTCGAAACAATGATTCTTTTAGGAACGGAAATTCCACTTTTGGCAGTTAGAAAGCAAATTTCTTCAGCGCTTGATGTAATTGTACATTTAGGAAGGGTGAAGGATGGAAAAAGAAGAGTTTTGGAGGTGACTTTGGTAGGTAGTGTAAAGAACAACGAAATAAAGCTGAATCCTTTATTTATGTACGATGAAAAAACGGATGAGCTGGTAAGAGTTTAGTGGGGGAGAAGAAGAATGAAACAAAGAATTGGGATAGCGATAGCTGTTATTATAGCAATCTTCTGGCTTCTCTTTGATTTCGATTTGTGGGGACTTGCTGTGTTTTTTGTTTTGCCATTTTACATAATGAAATGTAAAAAAGATGAAAAAGAACAGAATAAATGGCAAATAACCCTTGAATTCAAGGACATGCTTGAACTTTTTACGCAGTATTTACAGATAGGAAATTCTGCTGAACAAAGTGTAAAAAGATCTCTTGAGGGAATTGAAAAACTTCATGGGAAAAGTAATTTTTCTAAGGAATTGAAGAAGGTATGTGTTGATATCTCTGTTGGAAAAAGCTTAGAAGCTGCATTTCAAACGATGGCTGATAATAGTAGTGTAGAGGAAATATCTTATTTTGCAGGACTTTTGGAAACCGTCAGAAGAAAAGGCGGGAACATAGATAAGCTGACCAATGACACACTGCGAATGATAAATGACAAAATAGATATCACCAGGGAAAAGAAGGTTTTGCTTGCTTCTAAAAAATTTGAGATAAAGATAATGACTGCCATGCCCTTTGCAATGACAGCATATGTGCGATTTGGTTTAGCAGAATCATCGGTGATTTTTTATCATAATCCTTTTGGTATTTGTTTTATGTACGGGATACTTGCAGTTTGGTATTTAACCTTTATTTTGAGTGAAAGAGTGGTTGAGAATGGCATTTGATTTTAATAGTAAAATACAACCTTTAAAGTCTGAGTTTCCTGAGAAAACAAAAAATGAACTGAAAGTGATACTGATAAAGAGATATGTAAAGTTTTTTCTTATTTTCTTTGTGATTGCAATAATTGCTTCAATCGTATTTTTCATAATGAATTCTAAAAACAACCCACGCGCGATATTAAGAGACGAAGACAATATGGGACAAGATATAAAACTTTTACTTTCATCAGAAGGAGAGAGCAAAATTATATCTTTAGCTGTACATGGTAAAGAACTAAGCGAGGAAGAAGCAGAAGAATTGTTTGTTAAAAAGCAGCAGGAAATATATGAAATGGTGCTTGGTGATAATTTGTCGACAGATGAAATACTATATCCTCTTAAGTTTGTAAAAAATGTCGGTGATAATGTTGAAGCTGATTATCTGAGTCTGACTCCTGAATTAGTGGATGAATACGGGAATGTTTACAACAATGATTTAACTACTCCTGTAAGAGCTGATATTCAGGTGAAATTGACTAAAGGTAATGCTTATAAAATCTTTTTCCTTTATCTCACTATATGTCCTGCCACAAGTGGGAAAACCTCAGAAAAGCTTGAGGCAGCGGTGGATGAACTGACTGAGTACGAGAGAAACAACCGGGACAACGAAATTTTTGTTATACCGGAAGAAATCAATGGCGTAAGCATCGAGGTTATGAATGAGAAAATAACGCCTTTGGAGTTTGCTTTTATTGCTTTGATTTCTGCTCTTGTACTCGGTTATTCATTAACCGGATTGTTAATTGAAAAGGAAGATAAGAAAAGGCATTCAGAGCTTGAAGATGCATATTCGGAGTTTGTTTCCAAACTTGCATTTTGTGTGAGTGCCGGACTAACTGTGCGAAATGCTGTTTTAAGGGTGATAAGTGATTATGAAAAACGGCTTGATAAGAATAAGGTTCTCAGAAAAAGACTGATTAGTCTTAAACAGGACATGGAGACAGGTGTTTTTGAAGCAAGTGCTTATGATCATTTTGGAAGAACATGCGATTTGCCATGTTATCAAAGACTTGCCAATATTCTTTCACAAAGTGTGGTTAAGGGAATAAAAGAAGTAAGAAACGATTTGTTTGACGAGGCAGGAAATGCTTTATTAAAAGAAAATACAAGGCTTCGAATGAAAAACGAAGAACTTGGAACCAAGCTTTTGATACCCATGTTCGTGTTTTTGATTGAAGTTATGCTGATACTTATAGTTCCTGCCATGAAGATGATTTAGGCAAATCTGCTAAAGCTTTATCGTGAAAGAACAAAAGCATGTAAGGAAAAGCAAAAAGAAAAACACAAGGAAAAAAGAACAAAGAATAGAAATAAAGAATAGAAGCAAGGAATAAATATAAGAACGAAAGCGGGGATTAATAAAAACAGTGAACGAAAGCAAAGAATGATG
>JAKSSA010000023.1 GCA_024403335.1 Lachnospiraceae bacterium | reverse complement strand
TATTCAAAGTACATGTGGAATATATTAACACTCCACCTTTTTTTACATATTGAACAGCATTATGAATAATGCGCTTTTGTAAAGAAACCAAATCATCTAAAAACTGTTCATTTATATTATATTTAATATCCGGTTTCTTCCCGATAATACCAATACCAGAACATGGTACATCAAGTAAAACCAAGTCAAATTTTTCTATTGATTTCTCATCTAACAAAGTGGCATCAAAAACTTCTGTTTTAACATTATCCAAGCCACAACGTGCTATATTTTCGTTAATTAAGTTAACTTTAGCACTTGAAATGTCGCGTGATATAACAAACCCGTTCTTTTTTTCTGCTTTCAAAGCCTTCGCTATTCCAACAGTCTTGCCACCAGGTGCTGCACATACATCTAATACCTTCTCATCTCCCGAAACATGTGCTATTTTTGAGGTTAAATAACTTGAAAAATCCTGAACCGTCAGCATTCCATTTTTAAATGGTTCGAAATCTTCAAATAAGTCAAACCCTTCTGCTAAAATCACTTCGTCTGTATAACATGAAAATGAGTAATTAATATGAGCATTATCTAACTTAGCTACAAGCTCTTCTTTATTTGTAATTTTTGAATTATATACAAGACTTACAGGCTTTTTTTCAAGAAATGATTTAAGCACAAGTTCAGTTGTCTTTATTCCAAAATTGTCTTTCAGTAAATAACACAATTCATAAGGAACAGAATAAATGAAAGATAATAGCTCTAAATTTCTATCTTGTCCTTTATTATTTTTCTCTAATATAGCTTTCTTTATTTCAGGATAAAGCACATCTACACTTACATTACGGATACTATCTTTATCATAGCCTTTATTTTCCAAGTCCCTGACAATTTCCCGCAATACAAAGTTTACCGTTTTATAGTCTTTTGTTACTTCTTTTGACAATTCAACACTCTCTGAAACTGCAGCATAAAATCTGTAGCTGTTGGCATAAAGGATAAGATATGCACCAATATACAACACACACCTTGTATTTGGTCGTATTCGCAAACCCTTTATAAGCTTTGATTTTATTATGGTTTCAAGAGTGTTTTTACGTTCAATAACGCCTCTTGAAAGAAATAAAACAAGCGCGTCGTCCTTCTTTTCTGTAGTTCTTTCTTCACTTAAAACAACAGAATAGTTTTTATCGCCGTAAAAAACAGAATAAATAATATCGTAAACTTTTTTAAGTTTATCATTCGCCAAACTTCATTCCCTCACTGATTGAATTACCATTTAAAAAGGCTTTTACATCCATTCGTTTCTTTCCTTCTGACTGAACTTCAAGCAATTCAAGGATACCATCAGCAGTTTTTATACCAATACAATCCTTTTTAACATAAGCGCATTGGCCATTTTCATAATCCTCATAGCCTTCATCACTATTAACTTTAGACTTCCAAACCTTAAGTACCTTACCATTAAGATATGTAAAAGCACTTGGCCATGGATTGAATGCCCTGACTTTTCTCTCTGATTCTATTGCAGGAGCATTATAATCAATTATACCATCTTCCTTGGAAATTTTTTGGACATAGGTATCACATTCGGCAGGCTGCTTAATTCTGATTGCTCTTTTGTTTTCAATTCGCTTTAAAGCCTCAATAAGAAGAGGTCCACCCATCAATGCAAGCTTATCATGTAAAGATGCGCCTGTATCCGTCGGTTCTATAGCCACCTCTTTAGAAAGCATAATATCACCTGTATCAATACCCTCGTCCATATACATTATGGTAACACCTGTTTTTTCTTCACCCTTAAGTATTACTGCCTGTATAGGTGATGTACCTCTGTATTTTGGCAGCAAAGATGTATGAACATTGATACATCCATACTTTGGCAAATCCAATATCACCTTGGGAATAATTCTTCCAAATGCCGCAACTAAAATAACATCCGGATTAAGTTCTTCAATTCTCTTAAGAAAATCAGGTTCCTTCATCTTTAAAGGCTGAAGCACCTCTATCCCTTCTCTTAAAGCAACTTCCTTTACAGCAGAAAAGGCCATCTTCTCTCCCCTGCCTTTTGGCTTATCGGTCTGAGTAACGACGGCTTGTATTTCAATACCTGCTTTTAAAACATATTCAAGAACAATAGCTGAAAGTTCAGGAGAGCCAAAATAAACTGCTTTCATTATGCTTCTTCCTCTTCCTCATCACTTTCTTCTACTTCGCTGCTAAGCAATGGTCCATGAACCTTCTCAACATATAAGATTCCATCAAGATGGTCATTTTCATGACAAATTGCTCTTGCAAAAAGATCGTCTGTCTCCAAAATGAATTCATTCATTTCTTCGTCCAAGGCTTTTACAACAACATGCTTAGGTCTTTGTACAGCACCCTTTTTTCCAGGTACTGAAAGACATCCTTCGTTGCCGTCCTGCACTCCTTCAGTCTCAATTATTTCAGGATTAATAAATACTGTTGCACCGCTACCATCTTCAGTAACATCAACAACAAATATTCTCTTAAGAACACCAACCTGAACTGCAGCAAGACCACAGCCATTAGCTTCGTACATAGTCTCAAACATATCATCAATCAAAGCCTGTATTCTCGGAGTCATCTCTTTGACTTCCTTAGACTTTTTCTTCAAAATCGGATCTCCCATTTCTCTGATGTTTCTTGTTCCCATCTTTTCACCTGCTTTACTTTTACTATTTTAAGATATCAATCTGTTAATTCCTGATTAATATGACGAATATGGATTACTGTCTGAATAAATCATTACACCCTTGGGAAAATTCTCTGTAAGCTTCATATTCTCGATACATTCAGAAAGTCTCTCAAAACAATCACTATTATCTGTTCTAACATAAACAACATAACGGAATATGTCTTTTATTTTACTTATAACCGGTTCTGTCGGCCCATTTACAACATCTTTAGTCCCGTTGCATATCAGCTTAAATTTCTGTGTTAATTCATTTGCCACTTTATATGCAGTTTCTTTTGTATCAGAAGTTATCAAAAAGCGGAATAAAGAAGCTATCGGAGGATACTTTAAAAGCTTTCTGTAACGAATTTCACTTTCATAAAATCCAACATAGTTTTCTTCAGATGCTGTTACCACCGCATAATGCTCAGGACTATAGGTCTGAATTACTACCTCTCCCTTTAAATCTCTTCTTCCTGCCCTGCCGGAGGCTTGTGCTAAAAGCTGAAAAGTTCTTTCAGGAGCATGATAATCATTTATGTTCAAAGACAAATCTGCAGAGATAATTCCTACTAAGGTAACTTTATCAAAGTCATGTCCCTTAACTATCATCTGTGTGCCAACAAGAATATCTGCATTTCCCGCTCTGAATTCCGAAAGAATTGCCTCATGCCCGTCATTTCCCTTCACAGTATCCGCATCCATTCTCAAAACTCTTGCCTGGGGGAATTTCTCTTTTAAAGAAGCTTCAACCTTCTCTGTTCCGATTCCAAAAGCACCTATAAAAGGAGATTGGCACTTAGGACATTTCTTTACAAAATCTATAGTATGATTACAATAATGGCATATAAGCTTATTGTTATTATGTAATGTCATTGATAAATCGCAATGAGGACATTTAATAACTTCCCCACAGCTTCTGCATGAAACAAACCCTGCGATTCCTCTGCGATTAATAAAAATCATCGTTTGTTCTTTTTTATCAAGTCTTTCTTTAATCTTTTCCTGTAATAATCTGCTAAAGATCGAGCGATTACCTTCTTCTAACTCTTTACGCAAATCAACTATACTTACTTCCGGCAAATTAGCCGAAGCTGCACGCTTAGTCAGCTTTAAAAGTTCATATTTTCCTAAAGTAGCATTATAATAGCTTTCAATTGAAGGTGTCGCAGAACCTAACAGTACTGAAGCGCCTTCTAAATCTGCCTTCATAAAGGCCACATCTTTAGCATGATATTTAGGCACCGATTCACTCTTATAAGAAGTTTCATGCTCTTCGTCTATAATAATAATGCCCAAATCTTCAAAAGGAGTAAAAAGCGCAGACCTTGGACCTATCATTATATCTATATATCCAAGCCTTGCTTTTTCATACTGAGCATAGCGTTCTCCTTGCGAAAGCTTTGAATGCAGAAATGAAACCCTGTTTCCAAATACTGAAACGAATCTCATCACAGTCTGATATGTCAAAGCAATTTCGGGAATTAAAACTATCGCTTTCCTTTTACATGCAATTACATTTTTTATAATTTCAATATATACTTCAGTTTTCCCACTACCTGTAATCCCATGAAGCAAATATCTTTTTCTTATCCCGTTTTCAAAGTCCTTTTTTACAGTATTTACAACACTTATCTGTTCTTCATTAAGTATTATATTATCGGCCTTTTCTTTAAGCTTTGAATCATAATATCTGTCGTCAACTATATCTTTAAAATTGCTTATTGTAATAGCTTCTATTATTCCGGCTTCTTCAAGTTTTTTTACAGCCTGTGAAGTCGCAATTTTACCTGCAACCAAAGAATATGGCATCTCATCAGTATCAAGAAGGCTCTCTACAATTCTGATTTGTGCTGCTTTTTTTCTGTTTGCTTTGTCACTTATAAAATCAATAGCATTATCCCTTGATTTAATTTTCAAGGTTTTAAATTCGCTTTGCTTTATAACCTTCTTTACCGGTAATACTACTCTTAATGAGTCATTTAAAGTCCCACCAAATTTTGATTTTATCAAACCTGCAAGATAGATCTGTCTGCTTTCAAGTGATACCTGTTTTTTCTCAAGTGACAAAATATCTTTTATCTTTGTAACATCAAATTTTGGAATTTCAGAAATTGATAAAACTATAGCACTTAATTCCCTGTTTCCTTTTCCAAAAGGAACCTTGACAAAAACGCCTGGTTTTACGGCTTCAAGAAGTGAATCAGGCACCTTATACTGATAAGTTTTATCAAGCTCATCGACTGATAAATCGACTATTACATCGGCAAAAAACATCGTTTTATTCTCTCAAAAAAGTTTGGCTTTTTAAAGGCAAAAATATTACGAAATTATTACGCGAATCATATAAGTTTTTCTTCAAGAAGCTTATCTCTGACAGCTTCAACTGTCTCAGAATCCTTCATATGATATTTAACGCCTCTTATTTCCTGATAATCCTCATGGCCCTTTCCTGCTATAAGAATTATGTCATCAGGCTTTGCTTTTCGTATCGCATATTCAATGGCCTTAACTCGGTCAATTATTGTAATATAACTGCCTCTTGTTCTGTTAATTCCTGTAACAATATCTTTTATAATTTCTTCAGGTTCCTCAAATCTTGGATTATCAGAAGTAATAATTGTAAAATCTGATAATTCACCTGATACCTCTCCCATCGAAAATCTTCTTTCTTTAGGTCTGTTTCCACCACATCCGAATACTGTTACTATTCTACCCGGATTATATACTCTGAAAGCTTTGATAACACTTTCAAGGCTCATTGCATTATGTGCATAATCAACAATAACAGAAAATTTATCTGATACAAATACAGGCTGTGTTCTTCCCTCAACATAGGTCTTGTCAAGAGCTTCTTGAATCAATGATACATTGGCATTGAGTAAATATCCCATAACCAATACAGATAAGCAATTATAAATAGCAAACTCTCCCGGAGAGGAAATGGCAAAATCAGAGCTTATTAATCCCTTTGTTTTAAATCTTGTTATCGTCTTGCCATTTTCCAAAAGATAGTCAACTTTAGTAGCTACAATTTCATTGCAATCCTTTTTTTCATGCTTTCCATAGTAGAAAACCTTTAAAGCTTTATTCTCAACCATTTTTTCTGAGTAAGGATCATCAGCATTTAAAATTCCAACATCGCAATTATCAAAAAGCATAGATTTTGCATAAAGATATTCTTCAAAGCTTTCATGCTCCAAACCACCAATATGGTCATGTCCAAGGTTTGTAAAAATACCATAGTTAAAATGAATTCCTGCTGTCCTATATGAAATTAAGCCAAGTGACGAGGCCTCCATAACAAAAGCATTAACACCTTCTGATTTCATCTCAGATAAAACCTTTTGTAAATCATATGCAAAAGGGGTTGTATTATCTGTGCTTATTTTTTTACCATTGTAAAAAACTCCTGTGGTGCCAATAACTCCTGTATTATATCCACATTCAGTAAGCAACGATTTAACCATGGCTGCAGTAGAAGTTTTTCCCTTTGTACCTGTTATAGCAACAGAAATCATGTCATCTGACGGGTATCCAAAAAAAGCTGCAGAAATAATACCAAGTGCCATTCGTGAATTTTTAACTGTTATTACTGATACCTCTGAAAAAATATCTGATTCAAAATCAACTCCATTAATCGCAGAAAGACATTCTTCTTCAAGTACAATACATTTCGCACCTGCATTTGCAACTTTTAAAGTTTCTGTATGACTGTCATATTGCTTGCCTTTAATTGCAACAAAAATAATATCCTTGCAAACACGCCTTGTATCGCTAACAATATCCTTTATTTCATAATCAACAAATCTGTTTAGTACTTTATATTCTACTCTCTCTAACAGTTTGCTTAATTTCATCGCTTCCCCCCAAATTAAATGCGACTATATAATTCCTCATATTTCTTAGCCTGAGTAGCCCATGAAAAATCTGCATCCATTGCTCTTTCAACAAGTTTATTCCAACTACGCTTATTATTGTAAAAAACACTCTTTGCATAACGAATTGTTGCAAGCATTTCATGTGCATTATAATTACAAAAACCAAAGCCTGTACCGGTCTGTTCATATTCATTGTAAGGAATTACAGTATCTTTTAATCCACCTGTTTCTCTTACAATAGGAATTGAACCGTATCTCATACTCATTATCTGACTTAAACCGCAGGGTTCAAAAAGTGATGGCATCAAATAAGCATCAATTGAAGCATATATCTTATGAGCACGTTCATCGCTATAGCATATGCTTGAAGAAACCCTGTCCTTATATTTCCATTCATAATGTCTGAACAGATTTTCATATTTAGGATCACCTGTTCCAAGAATAACAAGCTGTGTATCTGTATCGCATATTTCCTCGATAACACATTCAACCAAATCAAGTCCCTTTTGGTCTGTAAGCCTTGAAACGATACCAAGCATAAAGCACTTGTCATCTACTTTTAAACCAAGTTCTTCCTGTAAAAGCTTTTTGTTTTTCTTCTTTATGGTCCTGAAATTTGTTTTATCAAAATTATATGCCAAATATTTATCTGTCGCAGGATTATAAACCTTTGTATCAATACCATTTACAATTCCCTGCAAGCTTTCATGTCTGGCATTAAGAATACCATCAAGTCCTTCACCATAAAATGGAGTCTTGATTTCATTGGCATAGGTATCAGACACAGTTGTGATATAATCTGAATAAACAATTCCACCTTTAAGATAATTTGCATCACCATAAGCTTCAAGCTTATCTGATGTGAAATAATAATCTGAAAGTCCTGTAATATCTGCTACAGTCTTCTTATTCCAAACTCCCTGGAACTTCAGATTATGAATAGTCATAATAGTTTTAATGCCACGATATTTCTCATTCTGTGCAAAAACATCTTTTAAATAAACCGCAATCAAACCTGTCTGCCAGTCATTTAAATGAAGAATATCCGGCCAGAAGTCTATCATCGGTAAACAAGAAAGAACTGCCCTGTCAAAAAAAGCAAACTTTTCTATATCCTGATATATTTCACCATAAGGTCTGTCACCGGCAAAGTAATATTCATTATCAATAAAATAGTAAGTTACTCCGTTTTCAACAATTTTCAGAACTCCCACATACTGTTTTCTCCATGCAAGCTCCATATAAAAACTGCCTACATATTCCATCTTATTCTTATGGACAGCCGGAACTGCCTTGTAATTAGGAATTATAACTCTTACATCATACTCATCTTTATTAATATATCTGGGAAGTTCACCAACCACATCAGCCAGACCGCCTGTTTTGATAAAGGGAACACACTCAGAAGCTGCAAGCAATATTTTTTTCATAAAAACCACCCTTCCAAATGCAAAATAATTATTGCATTTCAACAAATTGTGCAAACACGTACACATATTGAATTATACTACAAATAACAGCCAAATAAAAGAAAAATATTTCCATCTGTAATTTGGCTGTTTAATAATATTATTCTGTTTTCTTATCTTTAATATTTGTTTCTTATCTTTATTTTCGCTTAACCTGTTTTTTCAGTTCAGATGCTGCATTAATTCCAAGTGACGAAATATCTGTTCCACCCATCATTCCTGCAAGTTCTCTTACTGATTCTTCTTCTGACAAACTGAAAACATTGGTTTGTGTGGTCATATCTGTTACGTTTTTAGCGATTTTAAAGTGCTTATCAGCAGCTGCAGCTATCTGTGGAAGATGTGTTATACAAATTATCTGATGATTCTCTGACAATTCACTTATCTTTCTTGATACACAAGCAGCAGTTTTACCACTTATACCTGTATCAATTTCATCAAATATCATTGTAGGTATATCATCCTTGGATGCGATAACCGTCTTAAAGCCAAGCATTATTCTTGAAAGCTCGCCTCCTGACGAAACCTTTATCAATTCCTTTAATGGCTGTCCCGGATTGGTTGAAATAAAAAACTGACCTTTTTCAACGCCATTGTCTGATGGTTCACATTCTTCAAATCTGAATTCAAATTTTACTTCAAGGAAATTTAAATCCTGCAATGACTCAATCATAGCCTCTGAAAGTTTTTCTGCAGCCTTTTTTCTTTCAGTAGTCAGTTCCTTTGCAATTACAAGATATTCTTTAAAAGCTTCATCACGCTTTGCTTCTGCCTGTGCTTTATAAATATCATAATTATCAATAGATTCTTTCTTAACTTTAAGTTCATCAAAATAATCAAGAATATCAGGTATTGTTTTGCCGTAGCGTACCTTTAATTTATTAATCAAATCAAGTCTTTCTGCTATCTGCTCTATGTTATCAGAGGGTTCATCCATTCTGTCAAGATATCGATCAAGCTCTCTGAAGGAATCTTCAAGTATACTTTCTGCATCATATAAAGCATTTTTGATATCAGTAAATGAAGAATCAAAGCTTTCTATTCTTCCAAGTGCCAAAATAGCATTTCTTACTTGTGACAGAGAATCTCCATCTCCACCACATATCAAATTAACAGCTTCATCAAGACCATCTCTTATCTGCTTTGAATGTTCATAAAAATCATATTTTTCCTGAAGAATTTCATCCTCACCTACACATAAAGCTGCATTGTCAAGCTGTTCATATTCAAAACAGATGAGTTCCTTATCTTTCAGTAATTCTTCAGGGGACTGCATGCCTTCACATTTTTTTCTCAAATCAGAATATACTCTGTAAGCTTCTCTGACACGCTGCTTTGTTTTATCAAGTGTCTCTCCACCAAATTCATCAAGTAATTTAAGATGTGTTTTTTCGCTTAAAAGTGAATGATGTTCATGCTGACCATAAATATCAATCAGATAACCTGCAATTTCCTTAACAAGTTTTTGTGTTACTATCTCACCATTTGCTCTGAAAACTGACTTGCCGGAGCTTTGAATTTTCCTTGATAGAACAAGTTCATCATCTGTGCTGATTTCATTTTGTTCAAGAATATTATTAAGTTCTTTTGATAAGCAGTCAAAAGTTAACTCAATTTTTGCTTCATCACATGAAGCCTTTATGAAATCTTTATCCGCTTTACCACCAATACATGCAAGCAATGAACCGATAATAACCGACTTACCGGCACCTGTTTCACCTGTAAGTATGTTTAAGCCTTTATCAAGCTCAAGCTCCACCTCATCAACCAGCGCTACATTTTTTATGTAAATATGTTTTAACATACTCCACCTTCATTATACAAAATAGACGAAAAAGCAAACATTTGTTTGTATTTTTATAATATCACGAACTTCCTGCCAATGCAACTAAAAAATCAAGGTATAAGAAATTCTTTCACTGAAATTTTTTCATTAAAAAACTCCTCATTTTTTTGATATTCACACAATTTATCATTTTAACCGATAATGTGAGACCTATCATTTTAATGAGGAGTCAAATTCATTAAATCATATTATAATGCCGCTTACTTAAGGAACTACTTTTATTTCACAAACAAGCTGTCGTCCGTTAACAGTTGCATAAATCTTCGTTGTACCAACAGATCTTGTAGTAATAGTACCATTCTTTACTTCGCATACGCGCTTATCCTGAACAGTCCATCTAACAGTTGAGTTTGTGCCATCTACATAAAGCCTTGAATATGTTGAATATACAGGAAGTTCAAGATAAGTTTCACTCAATCCGACTACAATTACAGTTACGGTTGCCTTTTTACCTGAATCTGTCATAACAGTTACATTACAGGTACCTGTATCCACTGCTGTTATCAGTCCGTTCTTATCTACTTTTGCAATAGCTTCATTATTACTTGTCCAAGTAACGCCATCCGTAGAATTAGTAGGCTTCAAAGAAGTTAAAACTGACTTCTTTTCACCAGGTGCAAGAACTAATTCTGTATCAGATAATGTAATACCTGTTGCAGGAACAGGATTAATAACTGTTACATAGCATTGTGCATATTTTCCTGAATTATCCTTTGCCTTTGCCTGAACATAGGTTGTTCCTGCTTTCAAGGCATTAAATACACCATCTTCGTCAATCATACCAATTTCTTCATTAGTTGATACATAAGTAGGTGTCTTATAAGTAGCATTTGAAGGAGATACAGAAGCCTTAAAGTCATACTGCTCTCCCACCATCAAAGTCATCGAGCCAGTAGGGAATTTGATACTTGTAACTTCTGTTACAACCTCAATAACACATACAGCATCGGCACCTGAATCATCATCAGCCTTAGCAGTAATCTTAGTAATACCTAATTTATTACCTGTAACTTTACCGAACTTGTCAACAGATGCAATTGAAGGATCTTCTGAACTCCAAGTAACAGTCGTATTCGAAGCAGTTTCATCATTCACTACTGTAGCATCAAGCTTATAAGTCTTTCCAAGACCTAAAATATAGCTTTCAGGGCTCATCTTAACTGCAACAACAGGTTCATGGACTGTCAAAAGACAAAATGCTCTGTATCCGCCGTCTTCTGACTCACAGGTAATCAAAACAGTGCCACCCTTTAAACCTTTTACTAAACCTACAGGATTTACTGTAGCAACAGACTCATCTGATGACTTAAAAGTCACATTCTGATTGCTTGCCTTCTCAGGAGTAAACTTTGGAGTTAAAGTTAAGGTTTCACCAACATCCACAGTTGCTATATCAGGATCAAGTTCAAGCTGGGTTACACCTTCAAGCACTGTTACTGTACAGAATGCTGTCGCACCTGTAGTTGTCTTAACCATAATTACAGTTGTTCCAACATCTTTTGCACTTACTCTTCCTGCTGAATTAACAGTAGCAATCTTTTCATCCTGAGATACCCATGATAAAGATGCATCTGTTGCTGTTGAAGGAGTTACTGAAACCTCAATATTGAAGTATTCACCCTTATTCATTGTTACATTTGTAACACTCATCTTTACGCCTGTAGCTCTCTGCTTAACTACAACAGTACAAATCGAATAAAGTGAACCGTCATTTGACATAATCATTATCTGAGTCTGTCCTGACTGTCTTGCTGTTACCATACCTGAACGATCAATATCTGCTATTGCAGTATTAAAGGAAGTAAAACGCACTGATGTATCAGTTGCAGTGTCAGGATTTATCTGATAAGTAAGTCTTTTACTTTCACCAACATACATTTCAACGGATTTCTGATCGAATTCAACACTTGTAACCGCTTTAGAAATTGTAACATTACAAATCGCTTTTACTCTTGGATCATCCTTTGAGGTACAAATAACTGAAGTTGAACCTGATGAAATTAAAGTAAGTTTACCTGTATCATCAATAGTTGCAACAGATGTATTGGTTGATTCCCATGTAACGGCTTTATTTGAAGCTCCTGTTGGAGAAACTGTCGCATACAGCTGATAAAACTTGGTTGCAAGCTTAACATTAAGATTGGTTTCTGAAAGTTTAATATTTGTAACAGGTTCCTTAACTGTTACTAGACAGTTTCCAACAATAACATTCTCGCTGTTTACTGCGGTCAAAACAGCCTTACCGCCAGATACAGCTTTGATTGTTACTGACAGCCTGTTAGAATCCTCAATTGAAAATATTGATTCATCAGAAGAAATAAACATCAAAGATGCATTATTTATATTTGAAGGCTGAATAATTGCATTAATAACAAGTGATTCGCCAACACCAATTTCAACTTCTTCCGGATCAAGCTTAATATTCGTAATGGACGGCTGCACAGCAACCTCGCAGCTTGCGGTTTTAACTACACCGTTAATTGTCTGAGAAGCAGTAATTATGGCATTACCAGCTGACAAAGCTACAACTTCACCATTTTCAACTTTTGCAACTGAAGGATTTGATGATGACCAGTAAACCGTTGTATTTCTGTCAGTAGCCTTAGCTTCAAGCATATGACGACCACCTGTGTACATCGAAATGTAAGAAGAACTGAGTGTCAATCCATCAATTACAAAAATTTTATATACTACATCTGAATTAAGATAATTGTTAAAATAATCACTGTTCTCTTTGTAGATACCTGCGGCATTCAACCTGTCATAATGAACAAGTATTGAAGCTGTACCCTTTAAATTAGCTTTAATAACACCATCAGTATTAACAGAAGCTACAGCAGAAGCATCAGATGAAAAGGTAAATACTCTTCTTAATACCTCCGACGGAATATTACTATTCTTAACAATATCGTACTCATCATTAACATTCATGACAAGTGTTTTATTAACTAAATCAAGACCTACTTCGACTTCAAATTCCAAATGGTCAAGTGCGACATAATCTCTGGTAGGGTCATATTCTACAAGCTTATCATATGCATAGCCATAGATTTTGTAAGTTCCTGCCTTAACATTAGCAAACTCTATCATTCCATTCTCTGCACTGATTTTAAAATCAAGCAAAGCATTCTTATATTCCAAATCTGCATTATTAGTAGTAATAAGCAAGGTTTCATCACCGTTATTAGCAACCTTAAAAATCTTCCATCTCAAATTCTGGGACATTGTTGCATTGGTATAAAGCTGAAAATCAGAGGTTGTTTTAACTACCTTTTTGCTTGGGCCATAACCTGCAAAGCCTGCATCAAATGTTGCGCTTCCTTTTGGAACTACTAAAATTTTGAAATCCTCTTTCATCGGATTGCCGCCAGAATCATAAGTCTGGGTAGCTACTGTTACTGTGGCCAAACCGGCACCTTTTGCTGTAATCACACCAGTATCACTGACACTTACAATCTTTGATACACCACTGTCTTCAGACCAGTCAAGCAATGAATTATCTACTCTGATACCGGTATTGTCAAGATACTTAACAACAGTATCATAGGTTGCGCCAACTTCAAGCTTAAGCATCTGCTGTCCGGTTAAAGCAATTGTATGCCATGATTCCTTCATAACCTGAAGTTCAACCTTTACCAAAAGTGTAATCAGATTACCATCCGGCATATAAGCTGCAATCTGTGCGAAACCGGGGCTCTTTCTTACAAGCTTCATAGTACGATTATCTGTGCTTCCTGCCATAACTTCAACGACTTCAGGATTTGAAGATGAATAAGAAATGTTAGAAGTTGCTGTAAGCGCCTGGCCACCTGCTGTTTGATCAGATCCAATATAAATAAGCAAATCTGCTGATCTTAACAATACAGTGTCGCCTGATTCAATTCTTTCATCTGCACCGCCACCTGGCTTTGAGAAATAATATGGTACACTTGACGCTGCAACAGCAGTTTTTAACTCAGGTACAATATTATGCATATTTCCACCATTAACGGTGCCCATTGTTGATATAACAAGGCTCAAAATAAGAACTATATTTAAAATTCGTTTTACGGTTTTATTCATTTACACCTCCGAATCATATACATTATTAAAACTCAGAATACATTATAATCCAATATATCAGATATATCGGCACTAATACATACTATATAAAGAGTATATATCTTATTTTATTACACTTATTGGACGATTATCAAGAAAATATGGTTCAAAAAAACGGTTCTCATCTTGAAAACCGTTTTCAACATACATAAACATAAACTTAAACTTAGACTTCAGCTTAAACATCAACCTAAACATTTAATAAGTCATTTAATTAGTCATTAAATTAATCATTTAATTACCGTATATACATTTTACTAAATCATACGTATTACTAAATTATGCTTATTACTAAATTATGCTTATTACAAATTATACTTATTACTCATCCCAATTATGATATACCTGCTGAACATCTTCATCATCATCAAGGAAATCAAGAATACGATTCATGTTCTTAATATCAGCATCATTTGTAAGTGTAACATAAGTCTGAGGAAGCTTTGTAACTTCAGCCTGTACCATTGGAATCTTTGCTGCTTCCAAGCCGTCACGAACTTCGTGGAAAGCATCAGGATCAGTAAGAATAACAAAGCTGTCTTCTTCCTCTGAGAAGTCTTCTGCGCCTAAATCCAAAGCAGTCATCATTAAATCATCTGCTTCCATATCGCATTCTTCTTTATCAATGATAATCTGACCCTTTGTATCAAACATAAAGGATACACAGCCCATAGCGCCAATACTTCCCTGGCCCTTAGTGAAGGCATTACGAACATTTGCAGCAGTTCTGTTTCTGTTATCTGTAAGAGTATCAACAATTATGGCAATACCATTAGGACCATAACCTTCATAGGTAGCCTTTTCATAGTTTGCGCTGTTGGAATCTCCGGCAGCCTTCTTAATACTACGTTCAATAGTATCGTTTGACATGTTAGCAGCTTTAGCCTTAGAAACAATGTCCTTAAGCTTTGAGTTGTTGTTAATGTCAGGACCACCTTCTTTAACTGCAACTGCAATTTCACGTCCTAAACGTGTAAATACGGCACCCTTTGCCGCGTCGTTTTTTTCTTTTTTATGCTTTATATTCGCGAATTTTGAATGTCCAGACATAAAAACCTCCTAATTCAAATTTTTGATTGTATTAATGTGAGACCCTCAATTGCATCTCTCTCACTCTTCATCGCACACATAATTGTGTCATCGCCCGCTATGCAGCCGACTAAATTTTTAATCTCCATCGCATCCAAAGCCGCTGCACATGCCATCGCCATGCCCGGATGAGTTTTAATTACGATAAGATTTACTGCTGTATCTACTGAAACAATCGCGGTTCTGATTATCTCAAGTTTTTTCTTGTCTATCAAAGGTTCTCTTGTAGAAGGAATAACATATTTCTGAAAGCCTTCATCCGTCTGAACTTTTGTAAGCTTCATTTCTCTTATATCACGCGAAATTGTAGCCTGAGTAGCTCCAAATTCCTTCTTTAATCTTTCAACCAGGTCCTGCTGAGTAGTAATTACTTCATTCTCAATAATTTCCCTTATTCGAACCTTTCTCATCTCTTTAAGTTCTTTTACGTTTTCTTTCATTTCCCTCTCCCATTATAATTTTTGTGTCAATACATTAAAAAAACTGTAATCACTTAATTTTGCAAATAAAGCCTTTTTATCTGACTTCCTTAATACTATTAAATCATCTGAATCAATAAAGACTGCTTCCTGTCCATCAACTACTAAAACGACATCCTTAGGATTAACTTTATGTTTTCTTCCAACTGCCAATGTAATTTCATCTTCATCTGATACAAGAATACTTCTGCATTTAAGCGAATGAGGACACATTGGTGTTATCTGCATAATTCTGGCATCAGGTTTAACTATCGCCCCACCCGCGCTAAGATTATAACCCGTTGAGCCAGTTGGAGTTGATACAACTACTCCGTCCCCTGCAAAGGAAAATGCTTCCTCCTTATTCACCCACACTCTTGCTTCAACAATCTGAGAAAAACCGTTTCTGATAATATATATATCATTTATGGCCTCTCCAATATCTTTCCCATTAAAAGTACAATTGATAAGCATTCTTTCTTCAGTGAGAAATTCCCCCTTGCAAAGCTTTTCTATGGCTTTTTCCATATCATTGCTCTCGCATTGGGTAAGAAAACCGATATTTCCTATGTTTACACCAAAAACCGGCAATGACATCTCAAGAAATTTACGTGCAGCGCATATTACCGTACCATCACCGCCAAGAACCAGAATAAACTTAATGTCTTTTGCAATCTCAAAAGAAAGTATTTCACCATCAATCAAAAAGCCATTTTCCATTTTAACAATGCTTCCGCCATGTTCTTCAAGCGGAGGAAAAGCATCATATTCAAGGCAATCAAAATTATTTCTTGCCAAGATATCTTTAGCAAGCTTTCTATAGCTTCCCGAGTCATGTTTTGATGTATTTGTAACTAATATTGCTTTAGGCATATTATTTATTCAGCGAGCCATGTGCTTCTTCAATAACTGTATTAATCATTGAAGCATCAACCTTTAACTCCTTTTCATCATCTTTTCTTAATTGCAACAAATATTCTATATTTCCTTCAGGTCCTTTTATTGGTGAAAAAGTCAGATTTAATACTGAAAAGCCGTTCGCATATGCGAAATTAATAACCATTTCTATTACTTCTTTATGAACACTCTTTTCTCTGACAACGCCCTTTTTACCAACCTGTTCCCTTCCTGCTTCAAATTGAGGTTTTATAAGGCATACCATGGAAGCGTTAGGTTTCATAATGTTATATACAGGAATTAAAACCTTGGTAAGAGAAATAAAAGAAACATCTATAGATACAAAATCCACCTGCTCACCAATATCTTCAGGCTGTACATAGCGTATGTTGGTTTTTTCCTTTGATATTACTCTTTCATCAGTACGAAGTTCCCATGCAAGCTGATTTGTTCCAACATCAATTGCAAAAACCTTACTTGCACCATTTTGAAGCATACAGTCAGTAAAACCGCCGGTAGATGAGCCTACATCCATACAGACCTTGTCCTGCAGCATTACCCAGCCTGATTCCACAGCCTTTTCAAGTTTAAAGCCGCCTCTTGAAACATACTTGCTCTTAAGGCCCTTCAACTCAATAAATGCATCAACTGGGACATTTGTACCTGGCTTATCTTCTCTTTCATTATTGACAAAAACATTGCCTGCCATTATATATGCTTTAGCTTTTTCCCTTGACTCAGCAAGATTTCGTTTTACTATTAAGACATCAAGTCTTTCCTTTTCAACTTTTTCCATCCTTTACCTATATACCCAATTCGCGTTTAATATCATTATAAATGTCAAAAGGATTCAGTCCATTTACATCTCTTAATTTATCCTGTGAACCCTGTTCTATAAAACTATCCTTAAGAGAATATGGCATAAATTTAAAAGCTTTGCCATAATTATAAACATTTTCAACATAAAGCTTTGAAATTCTCTCACCTATTCCGCCTGTTGAAACATTTTCTTCAATACTTATTACAAGCTCATAAGAATTCGCAGCCTCAATAATAGCCTGTTCATCAAGCGGAGAAGCAAATCTTAAATTTATAATACCAGGATTAATATTATCCTTCTCAAGCAATTTTGTAACCTTTGAAGCAACTTCAAGCGTGTTCCCGATTGTAAGCATGCATACTCTTTTACCTACAGAAAGCACTTCACTTTTTCCTAAAGAAATTTCATCATAAGAAGACTTAAAGGAAGCAGGTAATGAAGCTTTAGGATATCTGATGGCAGAAGGCTTATTTAACTTCATTGCAAATTCCATCATTTTACCAAGCTCTGCACCGTCTCTTGGTGCCATTACAACCATATTAGGAATATGACATAAATATGATAAATCGAAAATTCCCTGGTGTGTTTCACCATCATTTCCTACAATACCTGCTCTGTCGATTGCAAAAACAACAGGCAAGGAATTTAAACATACATCATGAATAATCTGATCATATGCTCTTTGAAGGAAGGTTGAATATATGGCAACTACAGGTTTGTAGCCGCTAACAGCCATTCCGGCTGCAAAAGTAACTGCATGTTCCTCTGCAATTCCAACATCAAAAAATCTGTCAGGATATACCTTCTCAAATGCAGAAAGTCCGGTTCCATCAGGCATTGCAGCAGTTATTGCAACAATCTTATCATTGTTTTCAGCTAATCGTATCAATTCTTCGCTGAAGCAGTCGGTATAAGTTAATTTCTTTTCACCTAAAGCCTCGCCATTTTCTTTATTAAAAGGTCCGATACCATGATATTTTGAAGGATTCTCTTCAGAAAACTTATAGCCTCTTCCCTTTTCAGTAATCACATGAAGTAAAACTGCTTTCTTCATTCTTCCGGCATATTTCAAAGCTCTTAACATGCTTGAAACATCATGCCCGTCTATCGGACCGACATAGGTAAGCCCGATATCCTCAAAAAACATTCCCGGAACAAATAATGATTTTACCGAATCTTTAAAACGCTTAAGTCCATTAATCAGTCTGATACCACCTGGTATCTTACCAAAAAACTTTTCCATACCATTCTTAAAGCCTGTATAATGAGTATTTGTTCTTATCTTGGACAAATAATTTGCCAATCCACCAACATTTTTTGAAATTGACATCTTATTATCATTTAAAACAACAATCAGATTTGATTTTAAATCGGCAATATTATTTAAAGCTTCATAAGCCATCCCGCCTGACATTGCGCCATCACCAATAACACAAACTATTTTTTCATCTCCACCTGACAGCTCTCTTGCGCGACACATACCATTTGCAACACTTATCGAGGTGGAAGAATGTCCTGTATCAAATGAATCGCATTCACTTTCTCTCCGTTTAGGAAAGCCACTCATTCCCTCAAACTGTCTTAATGTGTCAAAATCTTTTTTTCTTCCGGTCAAAAGCTTATGAGTATATGCCTGATGTCCAACATCCCAAATAAGTTTATCCTTTGGCAAATCAAGATATAAATGTAATGCCATGGTAAGTTCAACAACACCAAGACCAGAGGAAAGATGTCCCCCTGTTTTTGATACCTTATCAACCAAAAAATCTCTTATTTCAGCAGCAAGATTATCCCATTCTTTCTTAGGTATCGCTTTTATATCATTGGCCTTATTAATTTCATTTAACAATCTGCCCATATCATTTACCACGCGTTGCAAAATAATCAGCAACATCAAAAAGGAATAAAAGAGATTCTTCCCTTCTTGCAGGCAACATTTGAATCAGTGCCTTTGCTTTGTCAACACATTCTGAAAGCACTTCTTCTGCTCTGTCTATTCCATACATGGATATCAAAGTAACCTTATTCGCATCCTCATCCTTACCGGTTTCTTTGCCCATTTCCTCAAAAGTCGAAATTTCGTCAAGAATGTCATCCCTTATCTGAAATGCTAATCCCAAATAAAAGCCTATTTCTTCAACAAGTTCAATAACCTCATTATTTACTCCCGCAAGCATAGCTCCTGCGACCAATGAGGCTTCTATCAGTTTACAGGTCTTTCCAACAACCAAATCTTCCCAAAGTTCTTCTCTTAAAGACAATTCAAACATTTCATTGCTTCTTAAAACTTCAGTATGACGTTTTCCTTCTTCTTCTTTAGACAGAAGAATATCTATTGCCTGTCCTAAGACCATTCCTTTAGCACCAATTGACTTTGCTACATAATTGATTGCATTAAGCATTCCCTTATACTCATTAACATCCTCTGAATCAATATCTGACATCAAAGTAAATGCTTCTGTAAGCAATGCGTCTCCTGTCAGAACAGCCATAGCCTGACCGAATTCTACATGTGTAGACTTCTTTCCTCTGCGATATTCATCATTATCCATTTCAGGCAAATCATCATGTACAAGTGAATAAGTCTGGATAAGCTCAATAGCAGAAGCAAATTTTTTTACAAGTTCTTCATGTGGTCTCTTGGCAAACATCATATAGCATTCGTATAAAAGAATAGCTCTGAGTTTTTTTCCACCGGAAAGATAAGAATATGACATAGCATCGCTTAAAACATCTTTAATAAGTTCTGCTTCATAGCTTTTATCTTCATGCTCCTCATCAAGAACAAAGACAGGCTTATCACTTGAAAAATCAAGCTCTTCAAGCCATTTGTCTATCATATTCTTTTCATCTTCCAAAAGCTTTTTAAAATTTTCTCTTCGTAAATCAACCGATTCGCTACTAAAACTTTCCTTATCCAAAATAATCCCCTTTAAGCCATACTGCTTTCTATAATCGTTACTTCCTGCTCAACTTTTTTCACAATATCATTGCAGGCTTTAACTTTTTCCATTCCGTTTTTATATAAATCAAATGCCTTTTCAAGTGAAGTATTATCATTTTCAATCTCTTTTAAAATGACATCTATTTCCTGCATAAGTCCTTCAAGATTTGTATTTTCAGCCATATGTTTTTTCCTCTTTTCCAATAACCAAAGTTTCAATGCTGCCATCAAGTAAATCCAAAATAAGCTTATCATCTTTCTCTACCTGATTTATTGAAACCACTTTATCGTCGCCCTTACTTATTCTGGCATAACCGCTTTTCAATTTCTTTACAGGATTAGCCTCAGCCATTCTGGTTATTAAAACATCAAGAATATGATGTTTCTTTTGAAGCTTTTGTTTCATACACTGCTGTAAATCTTTTTTCAACATTTCATCACAGTCATATGCTTTTTTTATTTTGCCTTGAATACGATAGCCAAGTCTTTCACGATAATTATTAAGTATTTCTTTCTTATGTTTTAAAACATTTACAGGTGAAACTGCTGACAAAGCAATCTTTCTTTTTTCAACCCGGTTTTTACTATCTGTAAGTTTTTTCTTCATAAGTGCAGATAGTTCTAACTGGCGGTTTCCTATTTCAGCTTCAAGAAAGCTATACTCATAAATACCTATAACCGCTGCATGGGTTGGTGTTGCTGCTCTGACATCAGCAACAAAGTCAGAAATTGAAAAGTCAACTTCATGTCCTACAGCAGATATAATTGGAGTCTTTGCCTCTGCAATAGCTCTTGCAACAATTTCTTCATTAAAAGCCCATAATTCTTCAGGAGAGCCACCGCCCCTTCCAACTATTATGAAATCAAGTCCAAGCGCATCTAACGCTTTAATACCTTTAGCAATACTTAATGCTGCTCCCTCACCTTGCACCTTTGCAGGATACAAATAAGGCTTTACATAAGGATTCCTGTCTTTTGCATTTCTTAAAATGTCCTGCAATGCGGCTCCATCTTTTGCTGTAACTATTCCAAAATTTTTTGCATATTTTGGCAAAGCCTTCTTTTTAGAAGCATCAAAAAGTCCTTCTGCTTCAAGCTTTTGTTTCATCTGCAAAAACTTCTGATAAAATTCACTTATTCCTGCCTTTTCAATTCTTAAAACATTTAATGTTATCTGCGATCCTTTTTTATTGACAGAAAGGTCACCATACAATACGACCTTATCTCCCATTTTAAACTGTCTTGGATCAATTCCTTTTTCTCTGAAATTAAAAGCCGTAGCTTTTAGTTCAGACTGGGCATCCTTAATTCCAAGGTATATGTGAAGTCCATTCCAAACATTAAACTGGCTTATCTCACCACTAACTTTTATACCTCGTAAGAAAGGATTGTTCCTGAACATATCAGAAACCATTTCAAATATATCACTTACTGAATAATCTTTACTCATTTACTTCCTGTTTGGTAGCCTTTACAGCTTCACTCTTAGCCAATACACCATTTACGAATGCACCACCGTTTTCATTACCGAACATTTTCGCAAGCTCGACTGCCTCATTTACAGATACTTTAACAGGGGTGTCTTTGCTGAAATAAATCTCATATACTGCTATTCTGATAGCCTGAAGTTCACACTTTCCAATTCGGTCAAGCTTCCATCCTACTGTCAGTTTTTCAATAACAGAGTCAATTTCACCAAGCTTTGCAAACATATTACGGAATTTATCTGCAACTGAATCAAAGTCACCATTTGTATCAGCAACAACATCTTCATCATCAGGATCATCATTAACAGCAAAGCTTTCCTTAAAAAGGCATAACATTTCTTCAATATCAGAAGCTTCATAATATTCCTGTTCAAAAAGCAACTGTAAAAGCCATATACGTTTTCTGCGATTAATTTCCTTTATATCCTTACCCATTTTTTTCTCTGCCATATCAAACTCCGTAATAAGAAAATATAATTCTTTGTTTATTTTAGTAAATAAATCACTTAATCATTACATAAAAACAGGGAATACAAAGTATCCCCAATAATGTCTCTATCACTAACTATGCATCAGCCATATCAACGCTGACAAATTTCAAATTAATTTTTTCGGTTTCAAATCCAAGCATGTTTGAAATCGCATTGGTAACGTTAATCTGAACACTTTCAGCAAGTTTGGAAATACTATATCCGTACTTAACTATTAATGCCAAATCAACGGTAACCTTCTTACCGTTAAGTGCAACCTTAATTCCCTTGCAATTGTTTTTTACGCCAACCTGACCAATAATATCATGTGATAAATTACCATTTAAAGCCTCGACACCCTCAACTTCGGTTGCCGCATATGCAGTTAATGTTGCTATAACATCCTTGGCAATCTGCAATGTTCCAAGTTCATTTTTCATGTTTTCTTCCTGCATCGTTACCTCCTATATATATTTCAAAGTACAAAATCATTAATCAAAAACAGGGCGTGTGAATAAAATAATCACACTACCCTGATATTATACCAAATACGAACAATTTTGCAAGTATTTATTCTAATGTCTGTTGGCAAGCTCATCGAAAACATCATTCCATGAAAGATTTCTTTCAACCATCAAAACACTGACATGATAAAGAAAATCAGCAATCTCATACTTCAAATCTTCCTTATCAGGATTTTTAGCTGCTATAACTATTTCTGTTGCTTCTTCTCCGCATTTTTTAAGTATCTTATCAATACCCTTATCGAAAAGATAATTGGTATATGAGCCCTCTTTGGGATTTAACTTTCTGTCAAGAATCGTATTATAAACTTCGGTTAAAATCTTATCAGTATTTTCCTTAATTGTTCTTCCTGAGGCCTTTGCTATCTGTGTATAAAAGCATGAATAATTACCTGTGTGGCAGGCATTTCCAATCTGTCTTACAGTAGCAAGTAATGCATCTCCATCACAATCCATTCTAAGTTCCTTTACATACTGAAAATGACCTGTCGTTTCGCCTTTAAGCCATATCTTTTTTCTTGAGCGGGAATAATAAGTCATACGACCTGTCGCAAGTGTAAGGTTATAAGACTCCTCATTCATATATGCAACCATTAACACTTCACCACTTTTAAAATCTTTAACGACTGCAGTAACAAGTCCCTTGTCATCTTTTTTCAAACTCTTAAAATCCGGAGCTGCAAGAAAGGTATTCATCTCTATTCCCAAATCAAGTAAATCCTTCTTTATAACATGAAGGCTTTCTTTTAAAACTACAGCTTCGTCTATAACAACAAATTCATTTTCTCCTTGTAAAAGCTTAGCTATTTTTTCTCTTTCTGATAAATTTCCTTCAAAAAGCTGTTCTTCTTTTATTTCAATAACTCTTTTTTCACCAAATCTATCAATTCCTTCTTCTAACGCTTTATCTGCCTTTAATGCACTCTGGCAGGGTACTACAAATTTCTCAGCACCTGTATACAAAGCCTTCTTAATATCTTCAAAACGAAGTGCTTTTGTTCCAAGATAAACCTTTACATCAAGCTCTTTAACTATTTCCCTTATTTCTTCAAGAAAAGCATTATGTCCTTCATCATCTGTTACAGTGCTGCATATGAAAAAGCCATCAGCACCCAAAGCAGACAATTCCTCTACTCTGTCAAACAACTTATCTTTAAACTTTTCTTTTTCTATTTTAACTATTATTTCTTTCACATCTGCCTCCCTGAAATTAAAGCAACTGCATCCTTTACCGTAAAAACACCCTCATATAATGCTTTTCCAAGTATTGTACCGTTCATGCCATAATCATTAGCCTTTTTTACATCTTCTAAGGAAGAAATCCCTCCTGACAAAACTACTTCAAGTCCTGTTTCATTCTTAAGCTTCAAGGTTTCTTCGTAATTTGGTCCCATCATGCAGCCATCTTTTGATATGTCCGTATAAATTACTGTCTTCACCCCAAAGCTTTTCATCTTTAAGCCAAGTTCCACAGCGCTTAAAACACTTACATCAAGCCAGCCTCTTGTGGCAACAAATCCATTCTTTGCATCAATCCCTACAACAATTCTGTCGCTTCCAAACTTTTCAACTGCCTCTTTTACAAACTCAGGATTTGTTACTGCTTTTGTACCAATTATTACTCTTGTAATTCCGGCTTTTAAGTATGCTTCGATATCATCTAAGTTTCTGATTCCGCCACCGATTTCAGTCCCGATATTAACACTTGAAACAATCTTCTTAACAGTTTCTTCGTTTACTCTTTCTCCGTCCTTTGCACCATTTAAGTCAACAAGATGAATGAAATCAGCACCCATTTTTTCAAAGCTGCAGGCAACTTCCCAAGGAGTATCGGAATATACTGTAACTTCGGCATAATCTCCTCTTTTCAGTCTGACAGCTTTGCCATCGAGTAAATCTATTGCAGGATAAAGTCGCATATTAATTCCTTCTTCTTTTTATTATAGTGTTCCTTTAGTTGACAAAACGTCTTCAATTCTTGCATTAATGCTTACTGCTTCCATCAATGCTTTAGCAAAAGCCTTAAAAGCTGCTTCACAAATATGATGGGCATTTTTTCCTCTCATCTTGCAAAAATGAATATTCATCATTGCAGAATATGAAACTGAGTAGAAAAATTCATCAATAAGCTGAGCCTCAAAGCTGCCAATAATTTCATTTGTAAACCCAAAATCTGAGCAATAATAAGGACGTCCTGACAAATCAAGAGCACAAAGCACTAAAGAATCATCCATTGGCAAATAAAAATTACCAAATCTTACAATTGACTTCTTATCTCCCACAGCCTGTAAAATAGCCTGACCAATTACAATGCCAACATCCTCAACGGTATGATGATTATCTACATTAAGATCACCTTTACATTCAACCTCCATATCAATAAGTGAATGCTTTGAAAGTGCTGTAAGCATGTGATCAAAAAAGCCTATTCCTGTATTAATTGAAGATTTACCTGTTCCATCCAAATTTATATTAACAACTATTTCAGTTTCACCGGTAACTCTTTTCACAAATGCCTTTCGTTCCATAAAGCTTCCTTTCTGACAAAGTTTAATAATTTATTTATATCTTAACTCTACTCAAATCTTACACTGATTGAATTTGCATGTGCTGTAAGTCCTTCTGATTTGGCAAATGCAACTATATCATCTTTAACTTCCTTCAAAGCATCCTTTGAGTAAAAAATTACACTTGATTTCTTAATAAAATCATCAACTGAAAGAGGTGAGAAAAATCTTGCTGTTCCATTAGTAGGAAGTGTGTGATTAGGACCTGCAAAATAATCTCCTAAAGGTTCTGAAGAATATTCTCCAAGGAATATTGCACCTGCATTTCTTACCTTCGTCATCGTATCCCATGGATCTTTTGTTATAATTTCCAAATGTTCAGAAGCAATCTCATTTACAACAGATATAGCATCCTCCATATTATCTGCAACCAGCAAATAACCATAGTTTTCAAGTGATTTTTCGATAATTCCCTTTCTGGAAAGGACTTCGGTAAATTTTTCTACTTCTGTAGAAACATCATCAGCAAGCTTCGAAGATGTTGTTACAAGGATAGAAGAAGCCAGTTCATCATGTTCTGCTTGTGAAAGTAAGTCAGCTGCTACGAACTTAGGATTTGCTGTTTCATCTGCCAAAACCAAAATTTCACTTGGGCCTGCAATTGAGTCAATATTTACATAACCATATACTGCCTTCTTAGCTAAAGCTACATAAATATTACCAGGGCCTACAATTTTATCAACCTTCTTCATTGATTCAATACCATATGCCATAGCAGCAATCGCCTGTGCCCCACCGCATTTATAAATTTCAGTCGCACCTGCTATAGAAGCTGCAACCAGTGTAACAGGATTTACCAATCCATCCTTATTACAGGGTGTGCATACAATTATATCTTTTACTCCAGCTACAAAAGCAGGCAAAACATCCATCAAAACAGTTGAAGGATAAGAGGCCTTACCACCTGGTACATAAACTCCAACTCTTTCTAAGGGAGTAATCCTTTGTCCAAGAAGCTTTCCTGGTTCTTCTGCATCAAAAAAGCTTTGGCGCACCTGTTTTTCATGATACTTAACAATGTTTGCCTTTGATCTCTTTATTATTTCAACAAGTTCACTGTCAACTAATGCATATGCATTATCTATTTCTTCTTTCGTTACTTTAAAATTTTCTTTTGTCAGCTTAAAGCCATCAAATTTCTCGGTATATTCAAATACAGCTTTTTCGCCATTCTCTCTGACATCCTTTAAGATTGAGTCGACAGCTTCCTGATACTTTCCGTACTGGTTAGGATTTCTCTTGAGAAGATTACTCAATATATCTTTTTTTGTTTCTTCTGTTATTTTTATCTTTTTCATTTTCCCTCCACGTAGCAAAGCCTTTACTGCTGTTCTCTCAAAACCTCTCTCATGTTATCGATAAGTTCATTTATCTTATCAGCCTTCAATTTAAGACTTACCTGATTAACTACCATTCTTGCTGAAAGATTGCAAATTTCCTCTAAAACTTTAAGTCCGTTCTCACGAAGTGTTGAACCAGTTTCAACAATATCGACAATAACCTGTGCTAAAGAAACAATCGGAGCAAGTTCCACTGAGCCATTTAACTTTATAAGTTCTACTGTCTGATGTTTAACATTAACAAAATAATCTTTTGCGATATTAGGGTACTTTGTTGCAACTCTTATTAACTCACCATGCTGAAGTAACTCTCTTGCACTTTCAGGTCCGGCAACACACATCCTGCACTTGCCAAGATTTAAATCCATTACCTCGTAAAGCTGACGGCCTTCCTCCAATATAGTATCAAGACCTACTACACCTAAATCAGCCGCACCATACTCAACATAAGTTGGTACATCACTTGCTTTTGCAAGGAAAAATTTCATTTTCTTCTCTTCGTTCACGAATATGAGTTTTCTTGTTGTTTTATCAAATATTTCCTCACATTCAATTCCGATTTTTTTGAACATTTCCATTGTCTGATTAGCAAGTCTTCCCTTAGCCAATGCAACAATAAGATAGTCGCTATTATTCTTTGCTTCTTCCTGTTCATTCTTTTCCAATGCTGAAAGAAGTGAATCAACATATACTGCAACACCTATAGCCGGGCTTTCCTTTCCAAACTGAGAAAGAAGTGAATCATATCTTCCACCTGCTGCAATAGGTTCACCGGAGCCTTCAGTATAGGCGCGGAAAATAATACCTGTATAATAATCAAAGTTAGACAGCATACCAAGATCATAGGTTATATATTTCTCTAACCCCTTTGCTTCAAGCTCTGAATGCAGGCTTTCAAGGCGTTCAAAAGCCTTCAAAGCTTCTATATTATCCGTTTTGTTCATTAATGCAGCTACCTTGCTAAAGTTTCCAAATACCTTTGATAACTGTAAAAATAAATCTTTTAAGCCTTCAGGAATAGCTTTATTTGAAAGAAGACTTTCAACAGCAAAAAGATTTTTATTTGAAATAAGTTCTTTAAGCTTTGCAGACTCCTCTTCATCAAGACAGGCTTCTTTTACCAAAGCTTTATAAAAAGATGCCATACCTATCTCTACCTGAAGCTTCTTAGCACCTGCATCAAGTAATGCCTTAATCATCATTTCTATCATCAAAGCATCATCTTTTGCACAAGAAGCATTAAAAAGTTCTGCACCTATCTGAGTGCTTTCCTTAAGCTTTCCTCTAAAGCCGCTGTTATTAACAAATGTATTACCCAAATAACAAATCTTTATGGGATTTGTTTCTTCAGCATAATATTTAGCTACACATCTTGCAACCTGAGGTGTCATATCAGGACGAAGTACCAAAGTTTCACCCTCTCTGTCTACGAATTTAAACATATCCTTTGAAGGTGTTGTTCCTCTTTCATCTGAAAAGACATCAAAAAACTCAAAAGAAGGAAGGCTTACTTCATCAAAGCCATATTCCTCAAAGCTCTCAATTAATTTCTTCTCAACTTCTCTTTTCTTCTTTATATTTAATCCAAAAATATCTTTTGTTCCCTCAGGAATTCTTAAAATCTGTTTATCCATATTATCCTCTCATTTCATGCTTTCGCACTTTACCACGCTAAAATGTATATTTCGAAAATTGTACCAAAAAAAATAAACACTGTCAATCTATTTGTACTTTACATGCATTGACAGTGTTTTCTACTCATCATCACGATTATCAAGGTCCTTTTGTAATGAAACAAGATACGGTATCCTGTTTGTACATGGGCCTTCAATTACATATTTTTCATCAAGCTCGGAAAATAAAAAGCTCTTACGTCCTCCCTGTTGCATTCTATCCCAAAAAGGAAAAAAATTTCTGAAAGGAAGGTAATAGTACAGCTCCTTTTCAGAAAAATAAATCAGAAAAAAGGAAACTCCACCTTGTTTTTCGAAATCGCTCATAAACCTTACCTGATGCTCATGAATGTTTTGTAGTGCAAATCTGTCAAAAGCACATTCTTTTGCATCAAAGCAAACCGGAATACCCTGGACCACTCCGATGTAATCAACGGTACTTTTCTTATCGAAGTAGGCCAGGGTAATATGTCGATGTTCGTCCATTTGGACAGGCGTAATAGGAGTAGGTATTTTCTGGATTAATGCCAGACCCTCCTCCTGCAAATACTCATTAGTATTATTAATCATTTCCTCAAGTATCGATCCTCTCAGACCTCTTGATTTAAGTGTACCCATCTCTTCTCTTTTTATTTCCTAAATTTTTTAATAATTAATTTCTTAATTACCTGATTACTTAATTACTTAATTACTTAATATTTTAATTATTTAATATTTTAATACTTTATTTTTTAATTACTTAATTTCTTATGGAAAAGATTATTTCATATTTATCTGATTATGTAAAGGAAAATCCTTTAAAATCAGCCTCTGATACTATTTCTTTTCCTTTTAAACCTTCAATTTCAAAATCCTTAGGAAAAACAAGCTTTTCTGAATGCAAAAGCTGATTTTTAATTCCCTTTTCAAGCATTTTTTTATTTACAGTTTTGTCACCGTATTTCACATCCCCAACTATCGGATAGCCAAGATAGCTTAAGCTTGCTCTTATCTGATGAGTCTTTCCTGTATGAATTTCCACCTCTAAAAGGGAATATCCGTTAACTCTTTTCTTGCATAAGAAATCTGTACTGATTTCACCCTGAAAGCCTGGTTTTATATCATCTTTATTCTTTAAAATCTCAACTTTATTGTTTTTTTCATCTTTGTAAAGAAAGCCTTTTAGTGAAAATTTTTCAGGTACCTGACCGGAAACTATGCAGGTATAAAATTTCCTTATTCTTTTATTTGCAATTCCTGAAGACAAAGCCTGCAGCCCTTTAAGAGATTTACCTACTGTTATCAGTCCGCTTGTATTTCTGTCTAATCTGTTACAAACAGATGGCTTAAAAGTTCTTAGTTCTTCTTTACTTAAAGATTTATTTTCAAGTAAATAATCTATTGCCCACTCATTAACCGAATAATCATTATTATTTGCTTTCTGAGACAATATATTAAAATCCTTGCATAAAATCAAAACATCTGAATCTTCATAAACAATCTTTATTCGATTCTTCAAATACTCATATGCATTTTTATCAATAAAACCTGCTTTGCTGTCACTTTCCTTATATCTTTCAGTTATATCAGCTTTTGTGTTAACCTCCTGCAAATCAAGCAAGGCAAATCCCATGTTCACTAAAGTCTCTTCCGAAAGGTACAGCTTAACCGAATCGTTTAATTCCAGTACTTCATTTCCCTGTGCTTTCCTGTCATTTAAAACGATATTTTTCTTCCTTAACATCTTATATATAAAGCTTGTGGGAGCATTCTTCAAATACTTACACAAACATTTATCAAGACGTCTTCCTGCTTCATTTTTATTTACTATTATCTCTTGCAATTCTATTAAATATATCCTTTATTAAAGAACTGAAACTCTTACAAATTCTCTGATATCTTTCTGACCACTTGTCATATCATCGGTAATACTTTCAGTATTTATCATGATTGCTCTGATAAAAGATTGCTTTTCACCTGTAACAAACAATCTTACATCACTCATTCTTTTATTAAAAATATTGCTGAAATAATCATCAATAATCTTAACTTCATCTTTATCAAGGTATATGAGTAAAGACTCACCTGTAAAAATCATACATTTTGCTCGTCTTATTTTCTCAGGAGTAGAAAAAACTGCATCGTAATAAATATCCCAGCCACTTCTTTCAAGTGCTTTTAATTCCTGAAATTCCTCATTACTCATCTTCTTGTAAGGTGCCATTACAATGAAATTAATTAATGTTCTGGCACCGGGAAGTACAAACAAAATAGCAATGACCGTAAATATATTATTTGTCTGCCATTTATTCAATGCAAGTCCAAGAACAAATATCAAAGCAGCCACACAAAGCAGGAATAAAAGATGAAGAAAAACTCTTCTTTTTCTCTCATTCAAATATCCGTACTCACCTTTTTGATGTCTATACTTAAAAATATTCTTCATGTCATTCTCCATTAGCTTTAATATATAATAATTTAATCTCTTCCTCTGTCATTTGGCGAAAATTTCCGATTTCAAGTTCTAAAGGAAGCATAAAATCACCCATTTTTTCTCGGAAAAGGTAAATTACTTCACAATCAAGTGCCGCAAACATTTTCTTTATCTGATGAAATTTTCCTTCTCTTATTGATACCCTGCAATTAGTGATTAACTCACCATTTTCATCCTTTTGTTCTTCTAAAACAGTTATCTTCGCTTTACAGGTTATATAATCATCAATTTGTATTCCGTTTTCAAACAGGCTAAGTTTTTCAGTGTCTAAAACACCTTTTACCTTAACTAAATAATCTTTCCATATATGCTTTTTAGGCGATAAAATCTCATGTGCCAGATTTCCATTGTTGGTTATCAGAACCATACCTTCTGTATCTATATCAAGTCTTCCAACAACAAATAAATCTTTTGAAACTACATTTGGCATCAGGTCAAAAACGGTTTTATGATGTTTGTCTTCATTAGCGCAAACATAACCTGCAGGTTTATTTAAAACATACCATCTCTCTCCGATATCGCATATTTCCACGCCGTCAATACAGATTTTGTCATTTTCTTCATCTATTTTGACATCACCTGCTTTTATTATGTCCCCGTTAACGGTAACTTTTCCGGACTTTAATGCTTTAGAGGCCTCAGTTCTTGTCATTTTAGAATGATTCGATATAAACCTGTCAAGTCTGACTTTTGTTCCCATTAAACTTATCTTCCCTACTAACAATATAATAAATCAATAATATTTCTACTCTTACATCATTCTCCAGCCGGGAAGTATCTTATTTTTTATCGTCACCATACTTCCTGACAAGGTTGCTTTTCCGAAACCAAGTGGAAAACCTTCAACTGTTACAAGACAATATCCCTGCTTTATGCCATATTCGCCTGTTATTGTTTCACCCTTAAGATACTTTAGCACATCCTGGCTATTAACTTCAAGCTTCAAAACATTATCAAATTCATCTGTTTTTAACGACATTGCCAAAGCTTCAGAAGGCTCAAACCGGCCTGTTTTTTCTTCACCCAATAAAAGTCCTGAACGAAGAATTCTCAAGCCCTTTAAATCAGGTAAATCTTCCGGAAGCAAATATATCCTTCCATCACGCATTTCAAGTCTCTCAAGGGGAATTTTAAATCCAAGCTTATCAAAAAATTGCATTGTTTCAGGCTGAAGTTTTTTTCTTCCAGGATTTTCATTTCTATCCTTCTTTTTAGAAGCTTTTCCTTTGTAAGAATTTTCAGCATATGCTACATTACAAACGCTTTTTACGACAGAATTATCCTCGTTCTTTTTAAGCAAAGCACAAAAATGACCTTCACCTTTTATCCTATGTGGCCATAACCTGATTGTATTAGAAATTGATTCGTCACCATTTCCCCATTCAGGTCTTCCATGATCAAAGCCCTCATTTTCCAAAGCTATTTTCTCAACAGTAAGAGGATATTTCTCAATCAACTCAGAAATCATACCTTCATCTTCTTCTGCAGAGAAAGTACAAGTAGAATATACTAAATATCCACCGGGTTTAAGCATTTCAACAGCATGAGGGAGTATTTCCTGCTGTAACTTATGATAATATTCGGTTCCATATTGTTCCCAATTTTTGATTATACCCGGTTGCTTTCTGAACATTCCTTCACCAGAGCATGGTGCATCAACTAAAATCTTATCAAACCAACCCTTAAAAGTCTTTGCAAGCTTTGCAGGATCTTCACTTATAACAACTGCATTCCTTACACCAAACAATTCTATATTTTTTAATAAAGCCTTGGCTCTTGAATTAGAAATATCATTTGAAACAAGTACACCTGTTCCTTTAAGTCTTGCTGCTAACTCTGTGCTTTTACCACCAGGTGCCGCACACAAATCTAAAATTCTGTCGCCTTCCTCTACAGGCAGTGCCTTAGCAGGCAGCATGGCTGATGGTTCCTGCAAGTAATATAATCCTGCATAATAAAAAGGATGTTTTGATGGTCTCTCATTGTCTTCATAAAAATAACCATTCTCAATAAATGATATCTTTTCAACAGAAAAAGGAGCGATTTTTTCCCACTCCTCGTTTCCTATCTTTAAGGTATTAAGTCTTAAACCTGACTTGTTCGTTTCTTCATAACTTGCAAGAAAAGCCTCATACTCATCCAAAGACAAATAAGTTTTCATTCTCTCCGTAAAAGAAGAGGGTAATAAAAAGCGTCCCATAGATTAATCATCGCCTTCGCTAAACAAAATTCTATGCAATTCTTCAACACAGCTTCTGAAATCAACAGAAAGAACTGACTTACCTGTGCTTGTTTTAACATCTCCAAAATAGTTCTTACCTGTTGATGCGCTCTTACCCGGGAACGGACACTGATACATTTCAAGCTCAAAGCATTTATATTCTATGGCATTAGTTATCCAGGTTGCGATATCCTTACTTGTCGCATTTGTTGTAACATAGCTTAAGCCTTCACTGACTATCTTAAGCATTGTTCCCAAATCAGCATCTTTATATCTCTCAAACAAATTCTGAAATACAACTCTTTGTCTGTAAGTTCTTCCATAATCACTGCTTTTTCCATTAGCTGCCTTAACTTTTCTAACTCTGCAGTAGCCAAGAGCCTGATTACCAGTTAAAACCTGAGTTCCGGGAACAACATTTCTTTGCATCTTGTCAGAAATATAATTTGTCGTATTAAGATATTCTGCTTCTTCTTCAGTCAAAGTAACCTCAACACCGCCAAGCATGTCAATAAGTGACTGAAAACCTTCAAAATCCACCTTCGCGTATGCATCAATTCCTACTCTGAAATTATCTTCTACAGTATTTTGAAGCAGTGAAATTCCGCCAAAAGTAAAAGCAGCATTCAAACGGTTATCTTCCCTGTTTTCAATCTCTACCCATGTATCTCTCAATAAAGATATCAGTTTTATCTTTCTGTCCTTAATATTAACAGAAGCAATAAGCATTGAATCACTTCGTCCATATGTTGCCCTGTGTTCTTCAACATTTTCCACTCCCACAAGTAAAACATTATAAACATAATCCTCATGCCTTATCGGGATATCTCTTGGAATATCAGTCAAATCCTCTTGTGTTTCAAGCTTTGTGGAAGCAGGGTCAACCTCTTCAGGATCAGGAGATGGAGTCGGCATAAGAGTGAATATTTTGTCCTCGTCAAGTCCATTGGTAACAATTGGTGTGGGAGTCAAAAGATAATCAAGCTTATTTTTCTCCAAATCATCAGGTGATTCATAATTCACATTCTTATAAAGAATACCAACTACTGCACTTACTACCATTTTACGTCCAACAGGCGTACCTACTAAAAATAAAGCAATTGCAAGCAAACCACCTAACACACCAATAAGTATCTTAGGCCATTTCTTTTTCTTTGCTTCTTCAGTTGTAATTAAATTTTCTGAAGAAGCTTCCTGACTTATATCATCTGCTTCATCTGTTTCATCTATTAAATTTTCTTTATCGTTTTCGTTTTCAATCATTCAATTTCTCCGAAAATATATCTGTAAAGTTCAGGGATTGTTTCTTCAAAGTCTACTACCAAAGCCTCCTGCCCCTTCATCATGGTAACTCTGTAGTTACCTGCTGACGGAAGCTTCTTTGCTTCAACAGTAAATGAACCTGCCTCGACAATCGAAGTAACTATCTGTGTAATCTGTTCCTTTGTTGCACTGGTGGTAATCATACTTAGCATATTTTCAGTAATACCAAGTAATTCAGTTAAAGGTTTCGACTTATACTTATTCACCAAAGCCTTTATAATATTACGCTGCCTTTCAGTACGGCCAAAATCTCCGTTTGAACCTGAAGAAGTTTCAACCGCTTTTATTCTGCAATACCCAAGTGCCTGATTGCCTGACAGTGTCTGAATACCCGGCACAACTGTTCTTTGCATAGGATCAGATATATAATTTGTTTTATTTAAATATTTAGCTTCAGCTGCAGTTAATGAAACATCAACTCCGCCAAGCATATCAATCACCTGCTCAAAAGCAGTAAAGTCAAATCGTGCATATGCATCAACTTCAACCTTAAAGTTCGTTTCAAAGGTCTGTTCAAGAATACTCGCACCACCAAGTTCATAAGCATAACAAAGTTTTGCATCATCTCTTCCAGGTATTGTAACCCAGATATCTCTCAAAACTGAGCAAAGAACAACATCTCCTGATGTCTTATTTACAGATGCAAGCATTATGGAATCAGCTTCGCCTTTACTTCCAACTTCTAATACACCATTTTCATCTAAATTCTCAACACCGATTAACAATATGTTAAAAATATCATCTTCATGCTTAGGTTCAAGCATTGAATATATAATCTTTGTAGGTGTAGGAGTTGGTCTCCATGATGACTTTGTAGGTGTAGGAGTCATGGTTGGAGTCAAAGTAGGTGTAACAGAAACCGAAGGTATTGGTGTATTTTCAGGAATTAACGAAAGCATCGGTGTAACTGAAGGATGACTTTCAATATCGGTATCATTTTCTGTCTTATTACTATTTCCAAAGAAAATATTATCAAGCATATTTCTTCCAAATGGAGAAACTGCAAAGAAAATAATCAGCCCGACAAGTAAAACTGTTGCAGTAATTACACCAAGACTTATATAAAAGTTTTTTTGCTGATCAGTTATTTTATTCTTGATATCAACATGCTTCCAAAAGCTTACCTCACCAAAACCATCTGTAGAGTTTTTATTATTATCATTATTATCCCCGCCTGATGCCTCCTGTAAAGTATCTTCCTGTAAAGCCTCTTCTAACTTGTTTTCATTTTCTTTTTCGCTCTCAAAATCTAAAGAATTACTATTATTTTCAGAATACTCTCTTTCTTTAGCTTCTTCACTAAGTCCAAGAAAATATTCTAAGTCCGCTTTATAACCATTAGGGCTTTTAATATACTCATCACCATCAAGTGAAGTTTCTTCTTCATTCTCAGAGTCTTCTGGATATTCTGAAGCTTCAATTTCAAAATCAAATTTCTCGGATTTAAAAGATTTATTTTCTGTAACCTCTTCTGATAATTTTCTTTTTGCTGCTTCTAAAGCCAAGGCCTCTCTTTCTTCCGCCTCTTTTATTTCAGCTTCACTTAACTCAAAAACATCCTCGTTTACAACGAAGCTGAATTCATCTTTTTCAGTTTCTCTTTGAATCAGTTCATTATCTGCATCACTAAATGCAAATACATCATCATTCAGTTTGAGCTCAAAAGAATCATCATTTCTCTTTTCCGAATTATAATCTTCATCCATAATTATCGAATCAAGTATGATGTCTTCTTCACTTCTGATTTCTGATTCGTCACTTTTTCTCCACTTCATTAAAGTTTAACCACTATTCCCGGATATCCCTATTTTTCTAATGCTATTCTTTCTACAAGCTTTTCAATAAACTTATAAAATCTTATTGCTGATTCAACATTTAAGCTTTCATTGGGCGTATGAATATCTCTCATATCAGGTCCAATTGATATCATATCAAGCTCTGGCTTCTTCTCATAGAAAATGCCACACTCTAATCCTGCATGAATTGATGCAAAATTAGCACATGTTCCGTAAAACTCCTTATGGACTGCATCAAAACAAGGGCGTAATTCAGATTCTCTTTTATATTCCCATGCCGGATACATACGTCCGATAACACATTGTCCGCCATATTTTTCTGTTAAAGACAAAGAAAGATTAGCAAACCACATCTTTTGGTCTTCCTTACTGCTTCTG
>JAKSSA010000022.1 GCA_024403335.1 Lachnospiraceae bacterium | reverse complement strand
TTATCTGTGTAAATGAAATATAAAGCGATTATCTGTGTAAATGAAATATAAAGCGGCTATTTGTGCAAATGATATGAAGTGATTTTAGACAGAGAAGAAAGATAATGTGAAATGTGATTTCTTACAAAAAATTTCAAAAGGGAATATAAGAAAAGAGAATGCAATCATTTTGATTTTCGGATTCTAATTCATAAAAAAAGCAGTTGACAACAATATGTATTTACAGTATTATTATAAATGCGCTATTGTTGGAAACTGGCCTATTTATAGTTATTATATCATATAAATCGGCACAATGGAAGAAAATTTTAAGACTTTTCAGAGAAAAATCTTTGTTTTCCCAAAAAATGCATAACAATATGTAATGCTTTGTTTGGAGGTTTCCATTTTTGTCTACAACATGTAGTAGAATCATGAGGGGATTAATTTTAATGAAGAAGAACAGAATTCATCCGACGAATGTAGGACGAGGAGTCAGAATGAGCTTCTCGAAGCAGCAGGACGTTTTGAAAATGCCCAACTTGATTGAGGTTCAAAGAGATTCTTACAACTGGTTCATTAAGGAAGGTCTTCGTGAAGTGTTAGACGACATTTCTCCGATTACCAGCAACTATTCTGATGATATCAGTCTTGAACTTGTTGATTACAGCATTCCCACCGAGGAAGAAGCAAGAGCAACAGTTAAGAATTGGAACTCAATTGAAGATTGTAAGAAGAAGGAAGCCTCTTACACAGTACCTTTGAAGGTTAAAGTAAGACTTAAAAACAAAGATGTCATGACCGAACAGGAAATGTTCTTTGGCGACTTCCCTTTGATGACTAAGACAGGTACGTTCATCATCAATGGTGCGGAACGTGTTGTAGTTAGCCAGTTGGTTCGTTCTCCCGGCGTTTACTTTTCAGCAACAAAGGAAGAAAAGTCAGGCGAGAGCCTTTTTGCGTCACAGGTTATTCCTACTCGTGGCTCATGGCTCGAATATGAGAATGATGTAAATAAAGTTATGTACGTAAAGGTGGACAGAGAAAGAAAGCTCAATATGTGTGCTTTCATTCGTGCACTTGGTTTTGGTACAGATGAAGAAATTAAGGCAGTTTTTGGTGATGATCCGATGATTAATGCAACCATTGAAAAGGATCCCACAAAGAATGTCGAAGAAGGTCTCCTTGAACTTTACAAGAGACTTCGTCCTGATGAACTTCCTTCAGCTGAGCAGTCAAAGCAGTTGATGACAGGCATGTTCTTCGATCCTAAGAGATATGACCTTGCGAGAGTTGGACGTTATAAATACAACAAGAAGCTTCATCTTAAGAATCGTGTTGTAGGAAGAGTATTGTTAGATGATGTTATCGATGCGCTTACAGGTGAAGTTGTTGCCGAAGCAGGCACAACCATCACAACTGAAGTTGCAATTGCAATCCAGAATGCCGGTGTTCCTTATATTGATGTTGAATCAGAGGAAAAGCAGGGCGATAAGATTGTTAAGGTAAGAGTTCGTGTTATCACAAACCAGATGGTAGATATCGCAGCATATCTTCCTAACCTTGACAAGAAGAAGTGCAACATCTTTGAAAATGTTTATTATCCTGTTCTTATCGAGCTTCTTAATGAATATCAGAATCCTGATGAAATTGAAGCTCAGGTTAAGAAAAACTATACAAAGCTTATTCCCAAGCATATTACAAAGGAAGATATCTTAGCTTCAATCAACTATCTTATCAACCTTTCACATGGTATTGGTACAATTGATGATATCGACCATTTGGGAAATCGTCGTATTCGTGCGGTTGGTGAGCTTTTACAGAATCAGTTCAGAATTGGTTTGACAAGAATGGAAAGAGTTGTGCGCGATAAGATGCAGACTCAGGACCAGGATTCAATTACTCCCGGCAGCCTTATTAATATTAAGCCTGTTAACTCAGCAATCAGAGAGTTCTTCGGTTCATCACAGTTGTCACAGTTCATGGACCAGAACAACCCTCTTTCAGAATTAACTCATAAAAGACGTTTCTCAGCTTTGGGTCCCGGCGGTCTTTCAAGAGAGCGTGCAGGCTTCGAAGTTCGAGACGTACACTATACACACTACGGAAGAATGTGTCCTATCGAGACTCCCGAAGGTCCTAACATCGGTTTGATTAACTCTTTGGCATCTTTCTCTCGTATTAATACTTATGGCTTCATCGAAGCTCCTTATCGTGTAGTTGACAAGTCAGATCCGGAAAATCCGGTTGTTACAAATGAAGTTCGCTACATGACAGCTGATGAAGAAGACAGTTACTATGTAGCACAGGCTAACGAACCTATCGATGAGAGCGGACATTTCGTAAATGAAACAGTTTCCGGTCGTCACATCGAGGAAATTGCAAGATTCCCTAAGGAAAAGATTGACTTGATGGACGTATCTCCTAAGATGGTATTCTCAGTTGCTACAGCTATGATTCCTTTCTTACAGAATGACGATGCTAACCGTGCGCTCATGGGTTCTAACATGCAGCGTCAGGCAGTTCCTCTTATGGTAACCGAAGCTCCTGCAGTTGGTACAGGTATGGAGCATATGGCTGCTAAGGACTCAGGTGTATGTGTTATTGCTGAAGAAGATGGCGTTGTAAAGAGTGCTACTTATAAGGAAATCGTAATAACAAATAATAATGGCGAAGATAAGACATATTCATTGATTAAGTTTGGCCGTTCAAACCAGGGAACATGTATTAATCAGCATCCTATCGTAACAAATGGTGATGTTATTAAGGCAGGCGATGTAATTGCTGATGGTCCTTCAACTGCAAATGGTGAAATCGCACTTGGTAAGAACCCTCTCATCGGTTTCATGACCTGGGAAGGTTATAACTACGAAGATGCTGTTCTTTTGAGCGAAAGACTTGTACAGAACGATGTTTATACATCAATTCATATTGAAAAGTATGAGACAGAAGCAAGAACAACCAAGCTTGGTGATGAAGAAATCACAAGAGAAATTCCCGGTGTTGGTGATGAAGCACTCAAGAACCTCGATGAAGATGGTATCGTAAGAATCGGTGCTGAGGTTAGAGCCGGAGATATTCTTGTTGGTAAGGTAACTCCTAAGGGAGAACCTGAACCTTCACCTGAAGAAAGACTTTTAAGAGCAATCTTCGGTGACAAGTCAAGAGAAGTAAGAGATACTTCATTACGTGTACCTCATGGTGAATTCGGTGTTGTTGTTAAGAAAGACATCTTTGTAAGAGGTAAAGACAATGCTGAACTTCCTCAGGGCGTAAATGAATGTGTACGTGTTTATATAGCTCAGAAGAGAAAAATCCAGGTCGGCGATAAGATGGCTGGTCGTCATGGTAACAAGGGTGTTGTTTCAAGAGTATTACCTGTTGAAGATATGCCTTACCTTCCTAATGGACGTCCTCTCGACATCGTATTGAACCCTCTTGGTGTTCCTTCACGTATGAACATTGGTCAGATTCTTGAAATTCACCTTTCACTTGCATCAAAGGTTCTTGGTATCAATGTTGAAACACCTGTATTTGATGGTGCTAATGCAAATGATGTACAGGATACACTTGAAATGGCTAACTGCTATGTAAACGAGGAATGGAGTGATTTCCTTGCAAAATATGGCGACAAGCTTGATGAATCTTTGATTAAATACCTTGAAGAACATCGTCCCGAAGCAGTAAGAGACTGGAAGGGCGTTCCGATTGGAAGAGATGGTAAGGTTCGCTTAAGAGATGGTCGTACAGGTGAATATTTCGATAACCCTGTTACAATCGGTTTCATGCATTACCTTAAACTCCATCACCTTGTTGATGATAAGATCCATGCACGTGCAACAGGTCCTTACTCACTTATTACACAGCAGCCTCTCGGTGGTAAAGCACAGTTTGGTGGTCAGCGTTTCGGTGAAATGGAAGTTTGGGCATTGGAAGCATATGGCGCTGCTAATCTTCTTCAGGAAATCATTACAATTAAGTCTGATGACGTTAACGGACGTACAAAGGCTTACGAAGCAATTACCAAGGGCGAAAATATTCAGCAGCTCGGTACTCCTGAATCCTTCAGAGTATTGGTTAAGACATTACAGTCACTTGCTCTTGATATTACCGTATTTGATGAAGACGGAAACGAAGTTTCTATCGATAACGAAATCGAAGCCGGAATGCCTTCAAGAGATAACAAGAATGTTTCTGATTCTATTATCGAAACGAGTGGCTATAGTTACAGCGATGCTTCAAGCATGGGTTACTCCTATGTAGATAGTAACGGCGAACTTGAAGCTTCAGAAGAAAACTTTGACAGTTTTGACAGCTTTGACAGTAATGATGGTGAATAAGCAAAGGAGAAACTAACATGTCGTTAAATGTAAATGACAATACAAATAAGGGTAATTACAATAAAATCCGTATCAACCTGGCCTCTCCCGAAAAGATTCGTGAGTGGTCAAGAGGTGATGCCGGTGTTGTAACAAAGGCAGAAACAATTAACTACCGTACCTTGAAGTTTGAAAAGGATGGTTTGTTCTGCGAAAAGATCTTTGGACCTCACAAGGATTGGGAATGCTATTGCGGTAAGTACAAGAAGGTAAGATATAAAGGCAAAATCTGCGAGAAGTGTGGCGTTGAAGTTACAAAGTCAAGCGTCCGTCGTGAGAGAATGGGTAGAATTGAACTTGAAGCTCCTGTAGTTCATTTCTGGTACTACAAGAATGCTCCCTCAAAGCTTTCCCAGGTACTTGATATTCCTGTAAAACAGCTTGAGAAGGTTATCTATTTCTCAATGAATGTTGTTACCGATCCCGGTACAAGTAATTTCAAGTATAAGCAGATTGTATCTGATGAAGAAGTACACAAAGCTGTAAATGAATACGGAAAAGAAGCTTTCTCTGCAAAGAAGGGTGCTGAAGCAATCAAGGAACTCTTAGAGAAGGTTGACTTGGAAGACGAAGCTAAGAAACTTCGCGAAGAATTTGAAAAGAGCAAAGGCCAGAAGAAGGAAAAGATTGTTAAGAGACTTGACATTCTTGAAGCTTTCATCGAGTCAGGAAACAATCCTGCATGGATGGTACTTGACTGTGTTCCGGTATTACCTCCGGATTTACGTCCTATTATCCAGCTTGATGGTGGAAGACAGGCTTCAGCTGACTTAACAGAACTTTACAGAAAGATTATTATTCAGAATAACAGATTACATAGTTTGTTAACTATGTTCCCCCCTGCAACTGAGGGTATGATCAATACAGCAAAGTCAGAACTTCAGAGATCTGTTGATGCTTTGCTTGATAACGAAAAGACACAGAAGCCAAGAACCAATGATTCTTCAAAGAGAGTATTTAAGTCATTGTCAGAAAAGCTTCGTGGTAAGCAGGGTTATTTCCGTCAGAACCTTCTTGGTAAGCGTGTTGACTATTCAGGACGTTCCGTTATCGTTGTTGGTCCGGAGCTTAAGATTTATCAGTGCGGTCTTCCTAAGGAAATGGCAATCGAACTTTTCAAACCTTTTGTTCAGCAGGAACTTGTTTCACGCGGAGCAGTACAGAACATCAAGTCTGCAAAGAAGATGGTTGATTCACTTGATGAAAAGGTTTGGGATGTACTCGAAGATGTTATTAAAGAGCATCCGGTTATGCTTAACCGAGCTCCTTCACTTCACAGACTTAGTATTCAGGCTTTCGAACCTGTATTGGTTGAAGGTAAGGCTATCAAGCTTCATCCTTTGGTATGTACCGGTTTCAATGCCGACTTCGATGGTGACCAGATGGCGGTTCATGTTCCTCTTTCAGTAGAGGCACAGGCAGAATGCCGTTTCCTTCTTCTCTCACCTAACAACTTACTTAAGCCTTCAGACGGTGGTTTGGTAGCGGTTCCTTCACAGGATATGGTACTTGGTATCTACTATCTTACAATGGAGAAGCCTGAAGAAGAAGTTGAAGACGGCTTAACAGAGTTGGAAAGAAGAATCAGAAATACATTCAAGGATGCTAACGAAGCAATCTTGGCATATGAGAATGGACAGATTAAGCTTCAGACTCCTATTTGGATTAGAAGAGATGAAGTAAATGAAAATGGCAACAATGTTGTTATCAAGACAACAGTTGGTCGTTGGATTTTCAATGAAATTATTCCTCAGGATCTTGGTCTTTTAGACAGAAGCAAGCCTGAAAATAAATATGAGCTCGAAGTAAATTACCTTGTTGATAAGAAACAGGTTAAGAAGATTTTGGAAGCTTGTATCAGAGTTAAAGGTATTACAGCAACAGCTGAAATTCTTGATAAGGTTAAAGCTATGGGTTACAAGTATTCAACTCGTGCAGCAATGACCGTATCAATTGCAGATATGAAGGTTCCTGAAGAAAAGCCTCAGGTACTTGCAGATGCTGAAAAGAAGATTGCTGATATTACAAAGGCTTATCGTCGTGGTAGAACAACAGATGATCTCCGTTACAAAGCGGTTGTATCTGTTTGGGAAGATGTCGATAAGATTATGAAGGATTCTGTTTATCCAAGCCTTGGTAAATATAACAACATCTATATCATGGCTGCATCAGGTGCCCGTGGTTCACAGTCACAGATTAAGCAGCTTGTTGGATGGCGTGGTTTGATGCAGGATACAACAGGTAAGGTTATCGAATTGCCTATTAAGTCAAACCTTTGCGAAGGTCTTGATGTACTTGAATATTTCATTTCAGCTCATGGTGCTCGTAAGGGTCTTTCAGATACCGCGTTAAGAACCGCTGACTCAGGTTACCTTACACGTCGATTGGTAGACGTTTCACAGGAAATTGTTATTCGTGAACTTGATTGTAGCAAGGAAGGCGAGGAAATTCCAGGAATGGAAGTTAAGGCCTTCTATGATTTACAGCCTGGCAAAGACAAGCCTGAAATGATTGAACCTTTCATCGACCGTATCCGCGGCAGAGTATCTTGTGAAAAGGTATATGACGATAATGGCAATTTGATTGTTGATGTAAATGAGCTTATTACTGTTGATAAGGCAGAAGCTATTTGCAAGACAAAGAAATATCATTACAATAATGATGATCCTTCAACATATGCAAATCTTAATGCTAAGCTTAAGATTCGTACAGCATTAACCTGCCGTACATTACATGGTGTATGTGCTAAGTGTTATGGTGTGAGCATGGCTACTAACGAAGAGGTTCAGATCGGTGAATCAGTTGGTATCATTGCAGCACAGTCTATCGGTGAACCCGGTACACAGCTTACCATGCGTACATTCCATACAGGTGGTGTTGCAGGTTCTAACATCACTCAGGGTCTTCCTCGAGTTGAAGAATTGTTTGAAGCAAGACAGCCTAAGGGCTCAAGAGCAATCCTTTCAGAATTTGAAGGTATTGTATCAATGAAGGAAAATACCAAGAAGAAGGAAGTAGTAGTTACTGCTGAGGATGGTACAGTTAAGACCTACACAATTCCTTATGATGCTAAGCTTAAGGTTGCTGAAGGTGATAGAATCGGCAAGGGTGAAAGCTTGACAGAAGGTAACATCAAGCCTGAAGATTTGATGAATATTCTTGGACCTATCGCTGTACAGGATTATCTCCTTAAGGAAGTACTTCGTGTATATCGCTTACAGAGCGTAGAAATTAACGATAAGCATATTGAAATTCCTGTAAGACAGATGCTTAGACACTGCAAGATTGAAGAAAGCGGTGACAGCAACTTGTTGACAGGTAAGTTTATCGATTTGATTGAACTTTCACTTATCAATGAAAAGCTTATTGCAGAAGGCAAGCAGCCTGCAGTTGGTAAGCAGATTCTTCAGGGTATTACAAAGGCAGCATTGAAGGCAGAATCCTTCCTTGCAGCTGCATCTTTCCAGGAAACCTCAAAGGTTCTTACCGACGCTGCAGTTCGTGGTAAGGAAGATCCGTTACTTGGTATCAAGGAAAATGTTATCATTGGTAAGCTTATTCCTGCCGGTACAGGTCTTAAGAAGTACAGAGATGTTACTCTTGATACAGACCAGTATGATTATACAGAGCCTTATGATGGTGATTATTCATACGATGATCCTGCAGATACAGTAAGCTTTGATATGAATGACTTTGATGATGAAGAGCCGGAGACAGATGAGTTTGATGAAAACTACGAAGATCCCGCAGATGGATTCGCAGATGAGTTCGACGACGATAAATTCGACGATGAAAATCCTGATGAATTTTAATTATGAATAATATGTGAAAAAGAACAGGGAACAGAAATGTTCCTTGTTTTTTTGTACAAAAAATGCTATATTAGAAGATGTATATGTGCACTTTTGGAGGCAGTATGATTTCTAATGTTATTTTACAATCTACAATTGACGGAATAAAAGCGATTACAAGAGTCGAACTTTGTGTAATGGATACAGAAGGAAAGGTATTGGCAACAACTTTCCCAAATACTTCTGAATATGAGATAGAAACTTTGGCATTTGCAAATTCACAAAGAGAAAGCCAGGTTTTACATGGCTATCATTTCTTTAAAATTTTCGATGACAAGCATTTGGAATTTATCCTTCTTGTAAAAGGTGAGAATGACAATGAATTTACTGTCGGAAAGCTTGCAGTATTTCAGATTCAGAATCTTGTTGTAGCTTATAAAGAGCGTTTTGATAAGGATAACTTTATTAAGAATCTCCTTCTTGATAATCTTCTTTTGGTTGATATTATCAACAGAGCAAAGAAGCTTCATATTGAACCAGAGGCAAGAAGATGTGTATTTGTTATTGAAACAAAGATAGAAAAGGATATTAATGCTCTTGAGACAGTAAGAAGTTTATTTGCAGGAAAGGTAAGAGATTTCATAACAGCAGTTGATGAAAAGTATATCATTCTTGTAAAAGAACTTGCTCAGGGTGATAATTACGATGACTTGTATAAGACTTCAAGAATGGTTCTTGATATGCTTAATACAGAAGCAATGAGTAAGGTAAATGTTGCATTTGGTACTATCGTTAATGAAATCAAGGATGTATCACGTTCTTATAAAGAAGCAAAGATGGCTTTGGAGGTAGGACGCATATTCCATAGTGAAAGAAATATTGTGGCTTATAGTCATCTGGGAATTGGACGTTTGATTTATCAGCTTCCCATGCCGCTTTGCAAGATGTTTATTAAGGAAATATTCAACGGTTCATCACCTGATGAGCTTGATGAAGAAACAATGGTAACCATCAACAAGTTCTTTGAAAACAACCTTAATGTATCAGAAACTTCAAGACAGCTTTATATTCACAGAAATACTTTAGTATATCGTCTTGATAAGATTCAGAAGCTTACAAATCTTGATTTGAGAACTTTTGATGATGCAATTACTTTTAAGATTGCAATGATGGTTGTAAAATACATGAAATATATTGAGAATGCACAGAGGTAATTCTTGACTATAGAAGGCAGCAGCGGAAAGATTAATATTTTTGAACCGAATCAGACACCTGTAATTATGTTTGATGGAGTTTCTAAGACCTATCAGCAGGGAATTAATGCTTTAAGGGATGTTTCGTTTCGTGTTTATAAAGGTGAATTTGTTTTCGTAGTAGGTGATTCCGGTTCGGGAAAGTCAACTATGATTCATTTGCTTACAAGAGAAATTACTCCAAGCAAGGGCAATGTTTTTTTTAATGGAAGAAATCTTAAAAGATTAAGACATAGTCAGGTCGGAAAGCACAGAAGAGATATCGGAGTTGTGTTCCAGAATTTCAGGCTTTTAAATGATCAGAAGGTATATGATAATGTTGCATTTGCTCAAAGAGTAATAGGATGCAAAGAAGATGACATAAGAATCAGGGTCAGAAGAGTTTTGAGAATGGTTGGGCTTGAGGATATGGGTGATTTATATCCTCTTCAGTTATCAGGCGGACAGCAGCAGAGGGTTGCGATAGCAAGAGCTTTGATAAACAATCCTACCGTTCTTTTGGCAGATGAACCTACAGGAAACCTTGACATAAGCAATTCAATGGAAATAATGAAGCTTCTTGAGCAGGTTAATGATAATGGTACGACTGTAATTGTAGTTACCCATAACCTGGAATTGCTTGAAACCTTTAAGAAACGAGTTATTACACTTCAGGAAGGAAGAATGGTAAGTGATGTGCTTACTGATAAGCTGACACCGGCAGATTTCTTTGAAGACAATTTTGGATATAGCATTTCCGGTTCGTAACAAAATGCTCTCACCATATGAGGGCTATTAACGGGAGAAAGATGGAAATTTTTAAGAGATTATGGTTCTTTGCAAAGCAGGGCTTTGCAGGACTTTTGAAGAACAGATTTTTTACGGTTACGTCTATACTGACGATTACTGTCAGCTTTTTTTTGATAGGACTTTTTAAGATGGTGACGCTTAATCTGAACTATCTGCTTGCAGAAGCAGAGACTACGGTTGGTGTTACTGTCTTTTTTATTGAAAAAACTCCTGAAGAGGAGATACTTAAATTAAGAGATGAGCTTTTAAAGAACAGATCTGAGATAGATGAGATTTTTTATATTTCAGGTGAGCAGGCCTGGGAAGGCTATAAAAAACAGTATCTTAGTGCAGATTTGATTCAGTCTTTTGGCAATGATAACCCGCTTGAGGAATCGGCGTCTCTTGAAATTCATCTTAAAAATATAAGTGCACAGGAAGAAATAGTTAAGCATATTGAAACAAAGAGTATTGTCAGAAAGGTTAATTCTTCAACCAAGACAGCAGAAAGCCTTTCACAGCTTGTACAGGCCGCTGATTTAGTATCATTTTTGTTTACTGTAGTGCTTATAGCAGTTTCTGTTTTGCTTATTGATATTACAATAAGCACAGGTGTTAATATCAGACGTAATGAGATTTCGATTATGAGTATAATCGGTGCAAGTGATGTATATATTATTGCACCCTTTTTGGTAGAAGGTTTTATTATTGGTGTTATAGGTGCATTTATTCCTATGATTTCGATGAGAAGATTATACGAATTTGCCATGGATTATCTTGCAGAAAGATTTACAGGTATCTTATCAGCTGAACAGCTTATGGGAAGCCGTGAATTTATGATGCAGATGAATCCTTTGATGATTGGACTTGGTGTTGGCATTGGCTTAGTTGGAAGTTATGTGGCAACGCGAATTCAGGTTTATAAAATGAGTCGAGAGAGAAAATGAATTTATATAAGGCAGAATATAATAACGAAAAGAAAAATGGCAGAAGCTCTCTGGCAGTTGTTTTTGTGTTTATTTTTTCTTTGATGATTACTGTTATAACCTCTGTTTCCATAGCTATGGCAGATGGAGAAAACGAAGAAGATTTTGACCCGGATGAATATGATTTGAACTTTTCTTATCAGTCACTGATTGATGAAGCAAAAAGAGAACAGGCAGAGCTTGAGAATACATATTCCGATATAAACAGCCTTTTAGCAGCACTATATCAGGAAAGCAGTGATTTGGATGCTAAAATCAGGGATATTGATATGAAAACCACAGAGGTTTTGGCAACGATAAGAAAAACTGAGCAGGAAATTGCAGATAAGGAAGCTGAGATTTCTGCAACAAATGAAAAAATTGAGCTGACTAAAAAAGAAGCAGAAGACCAATACGAAACGATGAAGAAACGAATTAAGTATATTTACGAAAATTCGGGAGAAACGATGTTTGATGTTTTGGCAGGTGGTGCTTCCTTAACAGATGTTTTGAACCAGCTTGAATATAGAAACAGAATAGCTAAATATGATGAAACACTTTACCAGCGTTACTTAAGCTTAGTGTCGAAGCTTGAACAGTATGCAAGCATCAGTAATTTGCAGCTTGAGAGTCTTGAAAGAAAGAGAAAACAGAACGAAGGTTTAAAAGCTGTTTTAAATACTGCCTACAATGAAAGAAAAACTCAGCTTGCCCAGCTTGCAAATGATATAGGTGTAGATGAAGAGCTTTTAGCAGAATATTGGGAAGATATAGTAGTTAAAAAGGCAGATATTAACAAGCTTCAGCAGATAGAGAATGCCAGATTGGAAGAAATCGAAAGACTTGCACAGGCACAGGTTGAGCTTGAAAACAGTATTAATGTTGATGACCTTTTGTGGCCTTTCCCTGCAAGTAACAGGATTACTTCTCCTTTTGGTTACAGAGGCGACATTGGTGTAGAGGGCGCGTCAGAATATCATTTTGGTATTGATATTTCAGGTGCGAGAGTATCAGGTGATGACGAACTTATTGTTGCTGCTTTGGCAGGACAGGTAATTACAGCAAAGTATTCAACAACTGCCGGTTGGTTTATAAGAATAAGACATACAAAGAATTTTACAACTACATATATGCATGCTTCTGAGCTTTTTGTCGAGGAAGGAGAATATGTAACCAGAGGACAGGTTATTATGCGAGTTGGTTCAACAGGTATATCCTCAGGACCTCATCTGCATTTTGAAATGTCACTTGATGGAACAAGAGTTGATCCTTTGAAATATGTAACCTTTGAGGACCAGAAATATTTTGTTGAAATCGGAGACTGGATGCCGAAATTCACTGAAATAGAAGATGAGCAGGAAGAAACAGAAGATAAGTCAGATTCGTTATATGATGATAATGAAGATGAAAATAATGAAAAACTTTCTGATGACAATGCTTTTGAAGTGAAGCAGGAAGATAAAAAAGATACATTTGAGAATTAAGCAAGTGTCAGATTGAGAAATTTGAAGATATACAATTTGAAGATGTACAATTTGAAATCGTACAATTGATGCCGGATGATTTTATTTTAGATAAGTTGAAGTCTGGAAATTTGAAATAAGGAAGTAAAAAAGAATGAAGTATGGAAAAATCAGTAAATTTATAGCATTTTTGTTGACAATATTCATGGTTGCAGGTTTTACTGCATGCGGGAATGAAGTTGGAAGCTATACAGATTCAGTTAAAGATACAACAAAAGACAAAAGCGATATTGTAACAAACATAACCGATGGGCAGCAGGTTGTTGACAATAAGAATAACATTGTTGAGAATATCCTTCCTCCTAAGACTGACAATCCAAAAGCCGAAGACAAAAATAATGATACAGATGACAAATCAGGTGATGATAAATCGGGAAATGATGACACAACCGAGAAGAAAACCAGCGCAGCGATTTACAATGCAAAGCTTAGAGAAGAGCCTGTATATCGCGACGAGCCAGTTCTTGATGACACCTTAAAAAGTCTTATCAATCTTTTTGATAATCTCATTGATGATGTTTGCATCTACAATGTAACAAATGAAGAATTAAGAAATGGCATGCTCAAAGGTATGTTTGAAGCAATAGGTGACCCTTACAGTTGTTTTTATACAAAGAAGGAATATGATGAAATAATGGAATCAACAAGTGGTAACTACTGTGGTATAGGTTCTTATGTTTCACAAAATCTTCAGTCAATGGTTATTACCATTACAAGACCTTTCCCTGACAGCCCTGCAGCCAAAGCCGGAATCATGAAGGGCGATCACATCTACACTGTTGATGGCGAAGATGTCAGAGGGATGGATTTAAGCTCTGTTGTTGCAAAGATGAAGGGCGAGCCTGATACAAAGGTTATCGTTGGTGTTGAGCGAGACGGAGTATATATTGAATTTGAAATAACAAGAGCTCCTATTGTTGTAAATACCATAGAATATGAGATGCTTGATAATAACATTGGTTACATTTCAATGGTGGAATTTATTGAAACTTCAGCAGAGGATTTCAAGAAGGCATATGATGAGCTTGAGAAACAGGGAATGCAGGGCTTGATTTTTGACTTACGAGATAATCCCGGTGGTTTGTTAAATGTTGTACTTGAAATTGCTGATTATATTATAGAAGATAACACACCTGATGGACAGAAGAGTCTGCTTACCTTCACAAAGGACAGAGAAGGTAAAGTTGAAATTTATAACTGTAGCGATGGACATTCTTTGAATATCCCTATGGCAGTTTTGGTTAATCAGGCTTCAGCTTCTGCTTCAGAGCTTTTTACAGCAGCTGTAAAGGCACATGGTAAGGCTACAATAGTAGGAACAAATACATTTGGCAAGGGAATTGTACAGTCTATTTTCCCTCTTACCAATGGTATGGCAGTAAAGCTTACAACCAGCGAGTACTATACTCCTAATGGCGAATGTTTCCATGGAGTCGGTGTTGCACCTGATTATGAAGTTTTACTTGACGATGATGTGAGAAGAATGCCCATCATTCCTCACGAGCTTGATTCACAGCTTCAAAAGGCAATTGAATGTCTTAAGAAGAAATTTGTTAAGGAAAACCTTGTTTTAGATAAATAAAAGGTCTTGATTTATCTTTTTTGTTATGCTATTATATTGCCTACAACGGACATTTGTATTTGAGGGGTAGACAAAAGCTAAATGGGACAGACAGAGGAATACTTCATTGTCAGAAAACAGGCTTTACCTGAGGTTTTGCAGAAGGTGGTTGATGCAAAGCGCTTGATAGATTCAGGTAAGGTAAAAAGTGTAAATGAAGCGATTAAAAAAGTAGATATTTCGAGAAGTTCATTTTATAAGTACAAAGATGATATTTCTCCTTTCCAGCAAAATTCAAGAGGAAAGACCTTGACAATCATGCTTCAGCTTGATGATGAACCCGGATTGCTGTCAGAAGTACTGAAAGGTATAGCGAAGTCCAATGCAAATGTATTGACAATTAATCAGACAATTCCAATTGGAGGAATTGCAAGTATTACAATCAGTATGCAGATTAATGAAGAAACTAAGAATCCTGAAATAATATTGTCAAATCTTAAGAAATTAAGCTTTGTACACTATATTAAGCTTCTTGGAAGTGAGTAGGATAAGTTTTGGGGAATAAATAATAGCAGTAGGTGAGTCAGTTATGAAAGTTGCAGTTTTAGGGTATGGCACAGTAGGTTCAGGTGTTGTAGAAATAATCAATAGAAATCGTGCAGAGATAACCAAGCGTACAGGAGAAGAAATAGAAGTAAAGTATGTTCTTGATTTGAGAGATTTTCCCGGCGATGCTGTTGAAAAGGTTTTAGTACATGATTTTGCAATAGTTGCAAATGACCCTGAGGTAGAAACTGTAGTAGAAACAATGGGTGGTGTTAAGCCGGCATATGAGTTTGTAAAGGAGTGTTTGCTTAAAGGCAAAAATGTGTGCACTTCCAACAAGGAGCTTGTAGCAAAGCATGGTGCAGAACTTATCGCAATAGCAAAGGAAAAGAATATAAACTTTTTCTTCGAGGCTTCCGTAGGAGGCGGTATACCGATTATAAGACCATTGATTCAGTCTATAACTGCAGATGAAATCCTTGAAATACAGGGTATATTGAACGGAACTACCAATTATATTCTCACAAAAATGGAAAGAGAAGGCTTGGGTTTTGACGAAGTATTAAAAGAAGCTCAGGCAAAGGGTTTTGCAGAACGTAATCCTGACGCAGACATAAAGGGCTATGATGCAGGAAGAAAGCTTGCTATTTTAACCTCTCTTGCTTACGGAAAGCAGGTAGATTTTGAAGATATTGAGATGGAGGGCATCGAAAATATTACTTCAAAGGACTTTGAATATGCCAAAGCGCTTGGTGCTAAAATTAAGCTTTTAGCTTCATCAAAAAAAGTTAATGATAAGTATTATGCAAGTGTATTACCGAGAATGGTAAACGAGGACAACCAGCTTTTCAGTGTAAATTATGTTCTTAACAGTATTTTGGTTAAGGGTAATGTGCTTGGCGATGTAATGTTTTATGGAAGCGGCGCAGGAAAGCTGCCAACAGCAAGCGCAGTCGTTTCAGATGTAGTTGATACTTTGGTAAACAGAGGAAGAAACATAAAAATCAACTGGAGCAGTGAAAAACTTGAGATTTCAAAGCCTGAAGGTGCAGTATACAACTTCTTTGTAAGAGTTGCTGAGGATAATAAGTCAAAAGCAAAAGAGCTTTTTGGTGAAGTACGCGAAGTTAAGGCAGCTTTGGTTGAAAATGAATATGCTTTTATTACAGATGCAATAACAGAAGCAGAGTTTAAGAAAAAGGCTGAAAAAATCGAAATTATTTCGAGAATCAGAACTGAATTTAAATAAAATAGAGATAGTGACGGTTCTTGAGATAGCTTAAGAACCGTTTTTTGTGAGGTAGAGATATGAAATATGTAGTAGTATTAGGTGATGGAATGGCTGATGAACCTATTGAGAGCCTTGGCAACAAGACTCCTTTGGAATATGCGAACACTCCTATGATGGACATGCTCGCAAAAAGAAGTGAAATCGGACTTGCAAAGACAGTTCCTGATGGCATGAAGCCGGGTAGTGATGTAGCTAATCTTGCAGTTTTGGGTTACAATCCTCAGAAATATTATTCAGGAAGATCTCCTTTGGAGGCTTTGAGTATTGGGGTTAAGCTTAAAGACACTGATATAGCCATGAGAACCAATATTGTTACTCTGTCAGATGATGATTTACCTTATGAGCAGAAAACAATGATTGACCACAGCTCTTCAGAAATTTCAACAGAAGATGCGAAAATATTGGTTGATGCATTAAAGAAAGAATTTGACAATGATGAGTTTAAGCTTTATCTTGGCACCTCCTACAGACATTTACTTATCTGGGATAAAGGCGTAGTAGAAGACTTTGCCCAGCCTCATGATATTCTTGAGAGAAAAATTGGAGAATATCTTCCTAAGGACAAGAAGTTCCTTGAGATGATGAAGAAAAGTTATGATATTTTAAATAACCATCCTTTGAATGTTGAAAGAGCAAAGAAGGGACTTAATAAGGCAAATTCCATGTGGTTCTGGGGAGCCGGCACAAAGCCAATGGTTGACTCTTTCGAAGAAAAATTTAATAAAAAGGGCGTAATGATTTCTGCTGTTGATCTTCTCAAAGGTATTGCAGTAGGCGCAGGAATGAAGGCTGAAATTGTCGAGGGGGCAGATGGAACCTTGCATACAAATTATGAAGGAAAGGCAAATGCTGCAGCTGACTGTTTATTAAAGGAAGGCTATGATTTTGCTTATATTCATGTAGAAGCACCTGATGAAATGGGACACCAGGGAAGTCTTGAAAGAAAACTTAAAGCTATCGAAAATCTTGACAGTAGAGTTATCAAGACAATTTATGACAGATTGTCAGAAAGCGGAGAGGATTTCAGAATTCTCGTCATGCCTGATCATCCAACACCTATCAGAATCAGAACACATTCAAGTAATCCGGTTCCTTATTTATTGTTTGACAGTACTAAGGAAACATTGTACAATCATACCTACTCTGAAAAGGAAGCTTTGGAAAGCGGAAACATCATTCCTCTTGGTTACAAGACAATTGAGAAGCTTTTTGAAGAGTAATTAAAAAATAATAATATAATGAAAGGCAAGAACTGCAAAGTGAAGATGCTTTGCAGGTTTGTTGTGTGTTAAAAATGAGTGAAATAAATAACGAAATCAAAAGACGTCGTACCTTTGCTATTATATCTCACCCTGATGCAGGTAAAACTACATTGACGGAAAAACTTTTGCTTTATGGGGGTGCGATTAATCTTGCAGGAAGCGTAAAGGCAAAAAAGACCAACCGTCATGCAACCTCTGACTGGATGGAAATCGAAAAAGAAAGAGGTATTTCCGTTACATCATCTGTAATGCAGTTCGAATATGATGGAAAATGCATTAATATTCTTGACACACCGGGACATCAGGACTTCTCAGAAGACACCTATCGTACTTTGATGGCGGCAGACTCTGCAGTCATGGTAATTGATGCAGCAAAGGGTGTTGAGCGTCAGACAATAAAGCTTTTCAAGGTATGTGTCATGAGACATATTCCTATTTTTACATTTGTAAACAAACTTGACAGAGAATCAAGAGACACTTTCGAGCTTTTAGATGAGATTGAGAGTGTACTTGGTATCAAAACCTGTCCAATGAACTGGCCTATTGGTTCAGGAAAGAACTTTAAGGGCGTTTATGATGTTAATACCAAGCATATAACAAGATTTTATGCTGAAAATTCAGGCCAGACCGAAATCAGAAAAGACGAGGTATCAATTGACGATCCGGCTTTAGAAGACTTAATTGGAAGAGAAAACAAGAGAATTTTAAATGAGGAAATCGAACTTTTTGAAGGCGCAGGCAGTGAATTTGATGAAGAACTTGTAAATAACGGAGAACTGACACCTGTATTTTTTGGTTCAGCACTTACCAACTTTGGTGTAGAAACTTTCCTTAAGTACTTCTTACAGCTTACGACTCCTCCTATGGCAAGAACAAGTGATACAGGATTGATTGTCCCTGAAGAAGAACCCTTCTCCGGATTTATATTTAAAATTCAGGCAAACATGAATAAAGCACACAGAGACAGAATTGCCTTTTTGCGCATTTGTTCAGGAAAATATGAACCCGGCATGGAAGTAACGCATGTTCAGGCGAAGAAGAAAATTAAACTTCAGGAACCACAGATAATGATGGCTCAGGAGCGAAAAATTATTAAAGAGGCATATGCGGGAGATATTGTCGGATTATTTGACCCGGGTATTTTTTCCATTGGTGATACTTTATGTCTTTCTGCAAAACCTTTTAAGTTTGAGGGTATTCCTACTTTCGCACCGGAACATTTTGCAAAGGTAAGACAGGCTGATACCATGAAGAGAAAGCAGTTCTTAAAGGGCGTTTCTCAGATAGCGCAGGAAGGCGCAATTCAGATATTCCAGGAATTTCATACCGGCATGGAGGAAATTATTGTCGGCGTAGTCGGTACACTGCAGTTTGATGTTTTAAGATACAGATTACAGTCGGAATATGGCGTGGAAATCAGAATGGATGTGCTTCCTTACGAATATATCCGTTGGATTGATAACGAAGTCATTGATGTTGAGGCGTTAAATGTTACAAGTGATACAAAGCGTGTAAAAGATTTAAATGACCGACCGTTACTATTATTTGCCCATGAGTGGAGTATTAAGACTGTACTTGAAAGAAACAAGGGATTATTGTTATCTGAATTTTCAAGAAATGTCTGATGAAAGAAATGTTTATTGTCATCAAGAAATGTCTGATGAAAGTAATATTTATTGTTATTAAAAATGTTTATTGTTATTAAAAATTTTTAATTAAATGTGGAACTTTTCATTTTTTTGCTCGTCTATGGTTTTGAGGAGCAAAAAAGCACTTATCTAAGGTATGTGTTAAGACCTGACAGGAGAAAGAATGATTGAAAGAGAAATTGCTCCCGTTGACGCTTTGATGAAAGAGTACGGCAACGATGTGCTGAGAACTGCATATTGCTATGTAAAGAATGAGGGAACTGCGAGGGAAATTTTCCAGCAGGTTTATCTTAAGGTGTTTAAAAATCTTGATTCCTTTAGAAATGAGTCAAGTATAAAAACCTGGATAATAAGAATTACGGTAAATACCTGCAAGGACTATTTAAAGAGTGTTCATTACAGAAACACCGTCGAAATAGATGAAACGATGGAAAATACATTAGCAGCACCTGATCCTTATGAGGCAATAGAGAAGGAACAGGATAATATGCCTGTCAGACGTGCAGTTATGGAACTCCCTGTTAAGTACAGGGATGTAATAGTGTGTCTTTTTTATCACCAGCTTTCGATAAAGGAGACAGCAAAGGTTCTTGGTTTGCCGGAAGGAACGGTAAAATCAAGGTGCTCAAGGGCAAAAGAAGTATTAAAGGCAGAATTGGAAAGGAGGGGCGTGAGATGAAACTGTTTCTAAAAAACTTGATCAGGAAAAATGATGATGAAATGTCAGACAGCGAAGTTATATCGTTGATGCAGAATCTTGACAGAGAGTTTGAAATGGCTGAGTTGAGCGTCACTGATGATTTAATCCATAGAACCATGAACAGGATAGAAAGCGGAGAGGAACCTGCTTTGGAGCCTGAAAGAGAGATGAAACCATTTGTAAAGATGATTTACAAGTGGCTTAACCTGATTGGTTTGGGTGATTACAGCCAGCTTGGAATAGTAGCTGCAGCATTAGGTGTGGTAATAGTTTTTGGTATTTTTACTCAGGCTGTTCCTAGAATCAGCAGCAAGGCTGAAATGAATTCAAAAGAAGCAATGTATATGGTTGATATGATACCTGAAAACGGGAATAATGCTACATCAGGCATGGTTTCATCAAGTATTTTCACATCCTCAAAGGAAAATGACAATGACATGATGAAAGAGAACAGTTCTGTAAATAAGAATGGTTCTGGCAGTGTAAACAGCTTTGTAAGCAATAGTCCGATAAATAACAGTATAGCTAATAATACTGTAAACAGTGGGGCAGCAAGCTCAAATGGATTTATAGAAGACAGCAAGTCATTTGCTACTTCTCAGGATCGTTCAGGCTCTAATTTGCTTGAAGAAGATGGCAAAGATTCGTATGATATGTCTTATGGAACTGAAACACCAGAAGCAGAAAATGTATTGATGGGCGCGATAAGTGCAACAGGAGCACAGCTTGGGATTTTGAATGAGCGAATTCTTGCTAAATATGGCTTTAACAGTAAAGTTATTTATGCAGGGTATACCTATGATATTTATCTGATTACACTTGAAGCTTTATCAGCTGATAAGTCCTTATCTTCTGCATCTGTTTATGAGATTGGTGAAGATGGAGAAATAGCAGGATTAAAAGCCAGATTTAATATCAAAGGGGAACTTTGGGATTTTGGTTTTGACGGCAAAAAAGGTTTTTATACTGACGAGCTTGGAACAAATATCTTTGAAACTGTAAAATAAATAAAAAAGCCGGAATTCGTGCAGGTTGTGTTCACGAAAACCGGCTTTTGTGTTATAATTACTTTCCTATATAAATATAAAGTTATCAGCTTTGTTGGGAGGAGAAGCTATGGGATTTATTGAATATATTGACTCAACAGTATGGTTATCAACCATAGTAAGAATAGTTATTTCTTTGATTTGTGGCGGAATCATAGGAATGGAGAGAGAAAAGAAAAAAAGGCCTGCAGGATTTAGAACCTATATGCTTGTCTGTATGGGAGCAACTTTGGTAATGATGACCAATGAATTTTTGACTCAGAATTATGAAACCGGTGACCCGGCAAGAATGGGTGCACAGGTTATTTCAGGCATTGGTTTTCTTGGCGCAGGAACAATTATTGTGACAGGAAGAAACAGAGTACGTGGATTAACTACGGCAGCAGGATTATGGGCTTCAGCATGTGTTGGCCTGGCAATTGGCGTAGGATATTATCTTGGCGGCTTGGTAACCACAGTAGCTATTGTTGGGGTAATGTCTTTTCTTCACTTGATTGATGATAAAATGACTGCAAAATCAAGAGTAGTTAATACTTATATAGAAGTTGATAATTCTTCAGCAGTAGGAAAGATGATTTCTTATCTTAAGCACCATGATGTGAGAATTTATGATATTGAGATAACAAGACCAACCAATGGAGATGATGCGGTAATAGTTTTAGCTACTTTAAAGGTTCTTAATAAGCGAAGTCACAATGAAGTGCTTCACGAGATAGAAGCCTTGCCCGGTGTAAGAGTTGTAGAAGAAGCTTAAAAATTTACACTTTTATTTTATTGACAATTATTGTATAATCTCAAAAGTGATTTCGTATTTTATTATTATATATAAGAAAGAGGTTGAAGATGAAGAAATTAGCTAAGTTATTCTCTGTAGCATCAACTCTCCTTGTAACAGGATTTGGTGTATATTACCTTTTAAGAAAGTTTGTTCTTCAGGATAAGGATGAAGAAAATGATATTGAGGATGAATTCGAGGAAGCAGATGTTACTGCCACAGAGAAAGAAAGCGAGTCTGTAGCAGAAGCAGCTGAGAATGTTGCAGAAGCTAAAGATACCGCAGAAGAAGATCGTGAATATGTTACGATTGATGTTACTGAGGCATAAGAAAGCAGAAATTAAAAGAATTGAAATCTAGAGACCATTATGCCGAAACAATTTTTGGCAGAATGGTCATTTTTATTATCGGGGGATGTGTTAAAATGGGGTTGTTGTTTGTTTTAATTGGGGTAGCTTTGCTGGTAGCAGCAGTTACCTTCGCTGAGGCATACTTTTTTACCAAGATGGTTATTCATCCTGTGTTAAGAGTGCCTGAAGAAGTTAGAAAAGAAACCTATGCTCTTGATTTTATGGGCAAAGAGTTTTGTGATATGGTAGATAATGCCAAACAGTTTACGGTTACAACAGAAGATGGTCTGACTTTGCGAGGACGATTTCTTGCAAAAAAGGCGGGAAAGGAATTCGCTGACGGAAAAGAAAGAGTTGTAATTATCTGTCATGGTTGGACAAACTGTTTTTATAACATGCTTCGTTATGCGAGATTTTTTTATGATATGGGCTTTAACTGTGTAATGTATGACCACAGAAATCATGGTTATTCCGATAAAAAGATAACTTTCATGGGATTACAGGAAGCAAAGGATTTACAGCTTGTTATTGATAAAGCAAAAGAGGAATATGGCAGTAACATAGTACTTGGAACCATGGGAGAGTCTATGGGTGCGGCAACTGTTATGATCAATTCCGGTTTTTCAAAGGATTTGGATTTTGTAATTGATGATTGCGGTTTTTCACATTTAAAAGGACAGTTATCTTACAATCTTTGCCATACTTATGGTAAGGCTTCAAAAAGAGAAAACGAAAGTAATCTTCATTATAATTTTACAAAAGCAGTTAAGTATTTGCTGTTTATTCTTCCAAAAGATATCTGCCTTTTCTGGGCTGATTTAATCCTTAAAAGACAGGGTGGATACAGTTTAAAGGATGTAAGACCAATTGATAGTGTAAAAAAGAGCGGAAAGGTACCAATGCTTTTTATTCATGGTGGCGATGATAATTTCATTGACCATAACATGATGAAGGAATTATATGAAGCTAAAGAAGGCAAGAAAGCATGCTGGGAGTGTCCTGGTGCTGATCATGCTGTTAGTATTGATACAGACAGGGAAAAGTATATACAGGTTGTAACAGAGTTTTTTAAAGATAATAATATTTTGTAATAGCGCATATTCCTAAAAGGATAAGATTTTGTGAAATATGGTTTCGTCGAGGTATGAAGAATGAAAAAAGGTGTATTTGCAGCCAATAAAAAAGATGGAACAGCATATTTTCGCGCTTCGATTTCTTTTAAAGGAAAGCACATAAGTCTTGGGAGCTTTGATAGTGAAGACGAGGCAGCAAAAGCTTACAATGTAGCCAGGGTTATTCTTGATTATGCAGAGCAGGGATTTAAAAGTGAGAATGAATGGCGTTTCAGAATTGATGATTATTCGGCAAAAAAACATGCACTGTCTTTTGAGAAATGGGTAGTGCTTATAAATTTGCAGGATAATGGTATTTATGTAAGAAATCCCATATACCTTGAAAAGAAGAGTTTTCTTTACTATTTTGGGGTAAATGATTTCATGAGATTTGATAATGAAGATCTTTTTTACTATTCGCACCATAAAATAGTACGAAGAGGTGGGCATTTGTTCGTGGAAAACTGTGGAATGCAGGAGAATATACTGAATCGTTATGGTATCAAAAATTATGCACTAAAAGATAAAGATTATTTTTTTGTAAATGGTGACGATAAAGATTTCAGATATGAAAATATAGAGATTGTAAATCATTATCATGGGGTTACAAGACAGTTGCTTTCCGGAAGAGAAGTATTTATAACTAAAATACAGATAAACGGCGCAAATATTGTTGGCCGATATTCTAACGAAGTGGATGCAGCTTTAGCTTATAATAAAGCAGCAGATTACAGAGAACGCCATGGAGATAAGAAAGCATATCCCAGAAATTATGTGGATTTGCCGGAATATGAGCTGATTGCAAGATATAACAAGGTCAGAGTGGCCAAGCAGTTTAAGGATTAACAGCATAGAATACCTTGATGGGAACTATGACTTTATAGAAAGTAGGAACGAACTATGTTTTACACAAGTACAAGAAACAAGAACTTAAAGGTTACAGGTGCCGAGGCTATTTTGAAGGGCCTTTCGGATGAAGGTGGATTATTTGTTCCAACAACTATGCCGACACTTGATTTATCATCACTTATTGATGCGCCTTTAAGCTACAGAAATGTTGCATATGAGGTATTAAAGCTTTTCTTAACAGATTATACTGAAGAAGAGTTAAGATATTGTGTTGACAATGCATATGATGAGAAATTTGACGTTCCTGACAAGGTTGTCATGAAAGAAACAAAGGGAGATGTTTATTTCCTTGAACTTTTTCATGGCAAGACAATTGCTTTTAAGGATATGGCATTGTCTATTCTTCCTTATCTTATGACAACTGCAGCTAAAAAATGTGATTTAAAGGAAAAAATAGTTATTTTGACCGCAACTTCAGGTGATACCGGAAAGGCAGCTTTAGAGGGCTTCCTTGATGTTCCCGGAACCGGTATTACGGTATTTTATCCCTATGGTGGTGTAAGCAAGGTACAAGAGCTTCAGATGGTTACAACCAAAGGAAGCAATACAAAGGTTGTAGCTATTAAGGGCAATTTTGATGATGCGCAGACAGGTGTAAAAAACATCTTTAACGATTCTGCTCTTAAGCAGGAAATGAAGGAAAAGGGCTTTGTATTTTCTTCAGCAAATTCAATCAACATAGGACGTTTGCTTCCTCAGATTGCTTACTATGTATATTCTTATCTTTACCTTGTAAAGAATAAAGGACTTAAAGCAGGAGAGAGCATTAATGTAGTTGTTCCGACAGGAAACTTTGGTAATATTTTAGCTGCATACTTTGCAAAGAGAATGGGACTTCCTGTTGATAAACTTGTTTGTGCTTCAAATAAAAACAGAGTTTTAACAGACTTCTTTGAAGAAGGTATTTATAACAGAAACAGAGATTTTTATCTGACAAATTCTCCTTCAATGGATATTCTGATTTCAAGTAATCTTGAGAGACTTCTTTATTTCGCAGCAGGCGAATCAGATGAAAAGGTAAATGAGCTTATGAAGTCTTTGAAGGAAACAGGGAAGTATGAGCTTGATGAAAAAATGCAGAATTTCATGAGCGATTTTATTGCAGGCTCTGCTGATGAAGAAGAGACTTTAGCTGCAATTAAGAATGTTTATGAAACTGAAGATTATGTAATTGATACTCACACAGCGGTAGGTCGTGCAGTATTAAGTAAGCTTGAAGGCAGACTTGAAAAGAAACCTGTTGTCATTGCTTCAACAGCAAGTCCTTATAAATTTGCCGGAGCAGTTATCAAAGCTATTGCACCTGAGTATAATGAGCTTACGGATTTTGAGAAGCTTGATAAACTTGAAATTCTTTCAAAGGTTGAAAAGCCTTTAGCAGTTAAGGAAATTATAAATGCTGAAATCAGACACAAGACAGTATGTGAAATTTCTGAAATGAAGGATGTTATTCTGTAATATAGCTTGCTATAGGATACTACTCATGCAGGATGTTGTGTAAGATATTTATATAGGATATCATGTACGATATTATGTAAGATATAATATAAGATATTATATAGGATAACCACACTATGTTTTTACATAAGATATTTGCTGAATTTGTGCTATGCTGAATTTGTGTTATGTTTGATAAATTTGAGTTATATTGACTATTAACGCATTTTAAGCTATAATAACTTTGTATTGGCAGGATATAAACAATATTGAAAAGATGGACAGGAGGTCGTATTTATGGATATTCCTTCAATGTCTGTTGCTCAGTCAGCAGCGAAACTGCAAGGCGACCTTGGTGTTGCAGTTTTAAAGAAATCGCTTGATACAGTTGAATCTTCAGGCAAAAGCTTAATTGAAATGATGCAGAAGTCGATGAAGAATCAGCAGGCGATGGAGAGGTCTGTTAATCCCAATCTTGGCGGTAATATTGATATCAGACTTTAATTTTAGGATAACTATGCACCTGTTAGTAAATCAGGTGCATTATTTTTTGGGGTATTTTTGGAGGTGTTTATGTGGGTTTGGTGTTTGTTTTTGGCTATTGCAGGCATATTGGTTGATTTGTGGTTTATTAAAAAAGAATATGCCCAAGAGATGTTTCAGGCTACGATTTTTAAAGGTATAGCTTCTTTATTTTTTGTTGTTATCGGGTTTATTGCTTACAGCAAGGTTAATGATGCTGTTAAGAATCTGGTAATAATCGGATTAATACTTGGCTTAATCGGCGATGTATTTTTGAATATGCGAAATCTTTATGAGGGGGCTTTGTCCAATAAGATTTTTGCGGTCGGAATACTTGCTTTTATGTCAGGACATTTCCTTTATATAGCAGCCATGCTTAAAGTCGCATTAAGCTATGGCGGAGTATTGGTTGCTTTAATGATAACAATATTAAGTACGGTGTTTTTATCATTGATTTCCATTCCGCCTTTGATGAGAAGAATTATTGCACCAAGCAAGGGCTTGAAAATCTTTGGTTATGTTTATCTGGTTGTGGTTATTACCATGTACTGTGCTTCAGCAGCGCAGCTTGCAGGTCTTTTAAAGCAGGGCTCAAGAGGCGGAATGCTGTGTTATGGTATTTTTATGTTCATTGGCGCATTATTTTTCTTGGTGAGCGATTTTATAATGATTTATTATTCATTTGGTAAAAAGATTAAGCCGCTTCGTGCTATTAATCTTTTGACTTATTATTTGGGACAGCTTTTAATAGCAGCATCTGGTTTATTTTTCGTAAGCTCGGTTTTTCAAAGCATTTCATAATAAATGATATATAATGCATAAAAAAGATAAACAAAGGTATTGGAGAGGTAAGAACATGGAGAAGATTGAATTAAGACAGTCAGATGGTTATGTAACAAAAATTGAGGTTTCAAGAACTTTAATGGAAGAGATAAAAGGTTCGGTTTTATTCCTTCATGGAATGGCTGAGCATCATGAGAGATATTATGGATTTGCAGAATGTTTGAATGATGCAGGCTATGATGTATTTATGTATGATCACAGAGGTCATGGAACTGATAAAAAGGAAGAAGAACTTGGATTTTTTGCGGAAAAAGATGGCGCAGATATTGTTATAGCTGATGCAGTAAATGCATTAAGATATGTAAAGAGCAACAACAGAGGAAAAAAGACTTTTGTTTTTGCACATAGTATGGGCTCTATTATTGCAAGAAGTGTTATCCAGGAAGAATGTGATTTTGATGGAATTATTCTTTGCGGAAGCAATTTTATGCCACCGTTTGCATGCTCAGTCGGTAAATGCCTGTTTTCTATTATAGCTTTATTTAAGGGAAAGAAATCACGAGGTGTTTTTGCGGATAAATTCCTTTTTGGAAGCAAAGCCTATAAGTCAGTTTGCAAGGATACTCCTTTTGACTGGCTTACACAAGATGCAGAAATTGTAAAGGAATACATAGATGATCCGTATGACGGTTTTATATGCACCAATTCTTTCTACCATGATTTGGTTGATTTGACAGGAAGGGCAGCGACTTTATCAAAGATTGCAAAGACAAGAAGAGACTTGCCTATATGGATAGTATCAGGAGAGAAGGATCCTGTAGGCGGTTTTGGAAACGGTGTTACACAGCTTTGTGAGGCTTTTAAGAAGCTTGGTTTTAAGAAGGTGGATTTGAAGCTTTATAAGGATTGCCGTCATGAACTTCTTAATGAATTTGGAAAAGAAGATATCATGAAGGAATTTGTAGAATTTTATAATAATAACTGATGAATGAAGCTTATGAAAGGTGCTTTAGAGAATAGCGAATGAAAGCAGCTTATGAAAAAGTGCTTATGATAAGTGTTAATGAAAATAGCTGATTAATAAGAGGATTTATGCTTTATGAGTTTGTTTGCCCCTGTCATTTTGGGACAGAGGCAGTTTTGAAAAATGAAATAATTAACCTGGGTTATGAAATAAGCAAGGTTGAAGACGGAAAAGTTACTTTTAAGGGCGATGAAAGTGCCATTGCAAGAGCTAACATCTTTTTGAGAACTACAGAAAGAGTTCTTTTAAAGGTCGGAGAATTTCATGCCGAAACCTATGAAGATTTGTTTGTTGGAACAAAGTCGATTCCATGGGAAATGTATTTTCCGAAGAATGCAAAGTTTTGGGTAACAAAGGCTAATTCGGTAAGAAGCAAGCTCTTTTCACCATCTGACATCCAGTCAATAATGAAAAAGGCGATGGTTGAGCGCATGAAGCTTAATTATCACATGGACTGGTTTCCTGAAGATGGTGAAGCATATCCTGTCAGAGTATCAATAGTTAAAGATGAGGTTTTGGTAGGAATTGACTTGTCAGGAGAGTCTTTGCATAAAAGAGGATATCGTAAATTTACTGCAAAGGCTCCTATTACCGAAACACTTGCCGCTGCATTAATTCTTCTTTCGCCCTGGAAAGCAGATCGTCCTTTGATTGACCCGTTTTGCGGAAGTGGTACTTTCCCCATTGAAGCAGCCATGATTGGAATGAATATGGCACCGGGCATGAACAGAACTTTTATTTCACAAAATTTTAAAAATCTTTGCGATAAAAAAATCTGGGAGGATGCATTTTTGGAGGCAAAGTCACTTGTAAAGCCTGACACAGAGCTTAGTATTTCAGGTTTTGATTTAGACAGAGACATGATTTATGCCTCAAGGGAAAATGCCAAGCTTGCGGGAGTTGAGAACAAAATTCATTTCCAGGCAAGAGATATTTCCCTATTGTCATCTCCTAAAAAATACGGATTTATTATTACAAATCCTCCATATGGTGAAAGACTTGAAGAAAAGGCAGCCTTGCCTGAACTTTACGGCAAGATAGGTAAGACTATGGAAAATATTGATACATGGTCATATTTTTTGATTACTTCTTACGAGGATGCAGAAAAGTATATTGGAAAGAAAGCTACAAAGAATCGAAAAATATATAATGGTATGATTAAAACCTACTATTATCAGTTTATGGGCCCTAAGCCGAAGTTTTAAGGATAAAATGTGAGGATGATGACGCAGCTAATGGCTAATGGTGCGGCAGGCTTTTTGTGAAAAATATGCTTGACGAATTTTTATCTTTGTTGTATACTTGCAAAGCTAACGAAAAAATGTGCATGTAGCTCAGCTGGATAGAGCACTTGGCTACGGACCAAGGTGTCGGGGGTTCGAATCCTCTCATGCACGTTATTTTTTTGCAAAAATTCATGAAGACGCTGAATAAGCGTCTTTTTTGTGTTATCACATAATCGCAATTACAACATAATACATTGATAAAAATGGCATATTATCGTATAAGGAGTTTAAAGGTTTGGATTTTGAATCTTTAAAGGAGGGGCTATGTTTGAAATTAAGGGGTACAGCTTCGGATATATGGGAAGATGCGGAGATTATCTGAAGGAAAGCACAATTGATTCGCTTGATAAAATGCTTGCAACAGGGGTAGATTATGTTTCTCTTTGCGTTGTAGAGCATATTAATACAGTTAAGGACACAGAGATTAATTTCCACTTTGGCAGCAGCTTAGATGATTATGAAGTTGAAAAAATGATAGAAACAATTCATTCAAAGGGTGCTAAGGTTTGTCTTAAACCGATGATTAATGTAAGAGATGGTTCTTGGAGAGCTTTGATTGATTTTGGAACAGATAGTGCTTCTTGGGAAAAGTGGTTCTTTTCATATACAAGATTTATGCTCCACTATGCAAAAATAGCAGAAAGAACAGGCACAGAGATGCTTTGCCTTGGTTGTGAAATGCTTGGGATGGAAAAAGAAGAAAGCAATTGGAGATTATTAATTGCATCTGTAAGAGGCGTTTACAACGGATTACTTATTTATAACACAAATCATGACAAAGAACTTGTGGCTAATTGGTATGATGAAATAGATTATATTGGAACAAGCGCATATTACAGAGTGGCTAAAAGACCAAATGCAACCTTAGAGGAGATGAAAGAGGGCTGGAAAAAGTCCGCTGACATGCTTGATAAGGTTTGGGAAAAATGGCATAAGAAAATAGTTTTTATGGAAATTGGCTGCAGAAGTGCAGCAGGTTGTGCAATGATGCCATGGGATTATACACATCCGGATCTTCCTTTGTCAGAAGAAGAGCAGGCACGATTCTTCGAAGCATCTTTTGAAGTTATGCAGGAAAAAGACTGGTTTGCAGGATATTTTTGGTGGGACTGGTCTCACAGACTTCATACACTTGAAAGTGCAAAAAATGACAGAGGTTTTGGCATTTACGGCAAGAAAGCTGAAGAAGTGGTGAGAAAATATTACAAAAATTAATAGTCATAAACCTATAAAATATTACAAAATCAAGCAGTCATAAACCTATAAAAATGCACTTAGTAAATGGCTCATAAATGTGTTATTTGTAAACAAAACTTGCAAATAACAGCAATAAATGAAATTTGCAAATAAAAACTTGCAAATAGCAGCAATAAATGAAATTTGCAAACAATAATTTGTGAATAGTTAGAATATTAAAATCTTTATATAAAAATAAAAGGACAAAGCATGAAAAAAGTTAAATTTTATTTTATGGCACTTAGCCTTGTTTTATCACTTTCTTTATTCTCAGGCTGTACAGAAAATGAAGTAAAGGATACAGTTGATAATATAATGAATGCAGGAAACGAAACAGTAAATGAAACAGTAAATGATGATTTAAACAAAACTGTTTCTGAAGAAAATAAAGATACTGCTTCAGATCATTCAAATAATGCTAATTCAGGTGAAAAAGCAGATGAAAATAAAGTAGCGACTTCAGAAAAGACTGAGGAGAACAATGATGTCAAGCAGGAAAAAACCGGCTTTGCTTCTAAGAAATTAGATGATGTTACAGCTGTCGAATTTGCTACAATGCTTGGTAATGGTATTAATCTTGGCAATACAATGGAAGCTTATGCAAGAAAGTATGCCGGACTGACAGCTCCAATAAGTGCCTATGAAAGTGCATGGGGACAGCCTAAAACTACCAAAGCTATGATTGAGGGGATGAAAGCGGCAGGCTTTGATGTTATAAGAATTCCTGTGGCATGGACTAATACCATGCATTTTGAAGTTGGAGATTATACGATAAGCAGTGCATATCTTGACAGAGTTGAAGAAATTGTAAATTATGCTTTGGAAAGTGAAATGTATGTAATCATAAACGACCATTGGGATGGCGGTTGGTGGGGTATGTTTGGCTCAGCAAGTGAGGAAACAAGAAAGAAAGCCATGGACCTTTACATCTCAATGTGGACTCAGATTGCAGAACGATTTAAAGATTATGGCGACTGCCTCATATTCGAGGGTGGAAATGAAGAAATCGGAAGCAGACTTAATGACATGGATTATTGCCCTGATGGGAATACCCTTTCAGACAGTCAGTGTTATGCGCAGGCAAATGTGATAAATCAGGCATTTGTTGATTTGATAAGAAGCATGGGTGGAAATAATGCAAATCGTTTTCTTTTAATTCCGGGCTTTAATACCGATATTGACAGAACTAATGATAAGAGATGGAAGATGCCGACAGACTCAGCAAAGAACCGTCTTTTGGTTTCAGTTCACTATTATACCCCTTGGGGATATTGCGGAAATGAGTCACTTGCAAGCTGGGGACTTAAGAAGGATTACGAAGAGCAGAATAACCAGTTTAAAAAGATGGCACATTTTGTTGACGAGGGATATGGCGTAATAATTGGTGAATATGCGGTAGCCTTCGGCGCTGATGGTAAGATTAAGGCAAATACCGCTGATTTCATACAAAATCTTCTTGATAACTGTGACATTTATGGTTACTGCCCTGTTTTATGGGATTGTAATGGTCTTTATAACAAGCAGAAAAAATCAATTATAGACAAAGATATTGCCAAACTTTATTCTGAAAGAAGATATACAGAAGAAATTAAGAAAGCGGATTCTTATATAGAGGAAGCAAAAGAGAGAATGGAGAACGCATATGCGTTAGCAAAGAAGGATTATGTTGCTGACTTGAAAGAAGATGATGTAATTGCATGGATAATGTTTAATTCTTCTGACTGGACCATGACTTATTCAACAGGTGACAAATATAGTCCTGACCAGCTCACAGGCGGAATGAAGGCAAATGATGCCATAATTACGGAAAAAGGTCAGTATACAGTAAGTCTTGATTTTACGGGAACCTCTAAAGGATATGCACAGGGAACGGCTTTCTGCGCCTTGGGAATGGCAAATGGCGAGAAGAATTATCCGGGATGTGTACTTGTAATCAATGAAATTGCTGTTAACGGAGTAGCTTTAAAACTTAAGGGACAGCCATATACAACAAGCGATGACGAAAAGTGTACAAGAGTTAATATCTACAATGCCTGGGTTCCCTCAGCACCTTCAAACGGAAGAACGGCAAGTGGCTCTTTGGTTGGTGCAACTCCTATACTGATTGACACTGCAGACCTTGACAAAGTAAAGACATTGAGTGTAACATTTACAATTAAGTAGAAAATACTTATTTGGAGGAAATACATGAAATATATAGCACTTACTTTTGATGACGGACCTAATAATTCAACGACAACCCAGGTTTTGGATATACTTGAGGAAAAGGGCGTTAAGGCAACCTTCTTTCTTGAAGGCGATAAAATTACTGAGGATACAAGAAAACAGGTTGAAAGAGAAATGGCCTTGGGATGTGAAATAAATAATCATTCAAGAACTCACAGACCTTTTACAGAGCTTACTGATGAAGAAATAAAGGAAGAGATTAAGACAACAACTGAAAAGATTGTTGCAATAACAGGCAAAGAGCCAAAATTTTTCAGACCGCCTTATATTGCAATGGAAGACAGATTGTATGATTTGGTAGATTTGTATTTTATCTGTGGTCGCGGAGTTGATGACTGGGTACCTTCAGTTTCTGCAGAGGAAAGATATGAAAGAGTGGTTAAATCTGCAACCTCAGGTGAAATGATTTTGCTTCATGATCTTCTTGGAAATGATAATACAGTTGAGGCTTTACCTAAGATAATTGATGCATTAAAGGATGAATTTGAATTTGTAACAGTTTCAGAACTGTTTGAAAAATGTGGAAGAATACCTCAAAAGGGCATCCTTTATACAAGCGTTTATCAGGATAAGTAATGTCAGGCTATAGAAATTGACAGTCTTTCAAGCAGTTTTTCAAGTTTTTTAAGCTTTTTAAGTTTTTTCAAGCTACAGAAATAAGCAGTTTTGTAATTTACTTTTTTTGGTTTTTGTGATATTATTTTAGTGGTATTGAGTGAGTTGATATCAAATCAAAGCGGAGGTGATTATAATGTTAAAACAGATTTGGCCTTATCCTTACAAGATTAAGAAGGGTAGTTTGAGTTCATTTATTTGGGAGCTCGTTGTTTCAGTAGTTGTTATTGCATTAGTTGGTTTCCTTTTTAGCATCCTTTCTGGTGTAGCAATTATTGGACCGATTTTTGTAGTTCTTGGTTCACTTATTGAAGCTTATTCAATTGTTAATGTTGTGCTTTGTGTTTTGGTATTCCTTGGAATAACTAAATAAGTGATAAATTTTGGTAAATTTATACAAAGCCTTGTCATTTGACAGGGCTTTGTTTTTGTTTGACAATTTTATTTAGTGAGTATAAAATAAGATAAAAGTCCCAGAAAAGAAGGGAAAACGATGAAAAAATTGTTTGTTAGTGTGATTTTTTTAATATTTTTGACAGGTCTTGCCGGCTGTGGTGAAAAGGTACAGGAGGATTTTGTTACTCTTAGGGTGCTTGGAAAAACTACTACCAATCTTGCAATCGAAGAAGCAGCCTACAGATTTGAAAAGCTTCACACCAATGTAAAAATAGAATATGAGTATATGCAAAATTACGACGCCTTACTTGAAAAGCGTTTGTCTTGTGATGCACCCGAGGTTGATTTGTTTTTAAATACCGGAATTGTTGAAGGCAATCCTTTGGCTAAATATTGTGTAAACTTACTTGATATCGAAAGTGAAAAAAATCTTGCTTTCGATTATTCTGATTCCTTGGATTGTATTGTAAAACCCTATATTAACGAGCATATGCACTCAATTCCTTTAATGGCAATGGTCTATGGAGTTTATGTAAACAAGACTTTACTTAATCACTACGGAATTAATGTGCCAAGTAATTATGCGAAATTTATGTCTGCACTTGAATTTGTTAAGGAAAAGGGTTATGTGCCTATTCATGGAAACCCTATGGAAATTGCAGCGAGCTTTGCATTTTCAGGAGTCTGCTTAGAACTTGAAAAAAAAGGCAAAGCAGATATAGATGATTTATATGGTAATGCTGAAAATATTGATACAGCGGAAATATTTGCTATTTTTAATGATTATGTGGATAAAGGCTATATAGTTTTAAATGATCCGATAGTTGATGTAAATGATGGTAATTATGAACTTGGCTATAATGACAATGATGAAATGGCAAGAAGCTTTTTCAACATTAAGTATGACGAAACAGAAAGAAAGTATAAAAAGTGCGATGATTTGGGCAGAGTGCCATTTTTAATAGCTTCAACGGAATTTGCTGAGACTTTGAATAACTGTAAACAGAATTATTCAAGTGAAATAGAATATGAATTTATCTTGCTCCCGATATCTGAAGCAAGTGGATATGCATATATTCTTCCAACACATGCAATATCGATTTGCAAAACTTCTGAGAATATAGATTATGCGGTTGAATTTTTAAACTTTATGTTCAGTAAAGAAGAAAATGTAAATATAGCAAATGTATCAGGCGAATTCCCTAATGTATACGATATTAATAAATATATAAACCAGAGACTTGGGGTGCCGGAAAAATTCATATTTGAGTATGGAAAACTTGAATTTAAAAAAGATGAGTATGGTTTTTTAAATTTTGTTTTTAAGGAAGCTGATAAAATTTACGGAATGGAAAGATAAAAGGCAATATAACAGTGAATCAAAGGGAAACGAAAAAACGAAATATCATAGGAATGATTGTTTTGACGAATATTGGTTTGGTCATTGCTTTTAGTATTGTGCTTTTAAGCTATACAAGGTCATATAACAGTAAACTCAACGAGAATAATATGGCTGCAGTTGATTTCACCACTGCCTCACAATGTGTTTTGTTTGAAACTGAATTTGAACTTGAACAGCAAAAAATAGACACAATTGCAGAATTTGTTACAAAAGCAGCTAACGAGGGTAAAAATGGTGCTGTGAAAAAAGGCTGGACACCGGAGGAACTGTTAGACTTTTTCTATTCAAATTACAATAGCGATTATATCTATTATCAGGTTGTAAGTGATACGACTTTTAAGGGATGGTGCAATTCCATTGTTTATGATGACGAAAATGATAACCTTCAGGCAGCAGAATATAAGACAAAGTGGCTGGTTGGTGAAAAAATATTGCGCACACGCCCTGAGGGTGCTAAGTTTGCCATAGTTGATTATTCAGATTCAACTTATGATGCTGTGCAGAAGCATACTGTAAAATGTGCTAATAAACCAATTGATGGTGGTTTGAGACTTTCACCTGAATTTACATATTATTTAAACGGAAAAAAGGTTACTTCCATAAGTACTCCATGTGTTTTATGGGAGGAGGATGAAAATCTGCCAGATGGTGGTTTTTATCAGAATTATGTCCTTTATGCAATGTTTGAATCTTCATATATAGTTAAGGAATTTAAGGCTAATGACAGATATAAAGAGATGTCCTTTGCAATTGTAAATGCAGATGCAAATTATGTTTGCCGAAATGGCAAGTTTACATCAGATAATTTATATTCCTTTATGGCAAGACATGCAGATATGAGTCTGGAAGCACAGCAGGATATATTTGCAAGTATGGTAAGTAATGATTTGGGCAGTGACATGGGCAAAAGTATTTACGGAATTTCTTATTATGTTTCTTATAAGAAGATAGATAAAGCCTCAGGAAACTATTTCATGGTTACTTTAACACCTACGGATGCCTTTAAAGCCCCTGAACTTAACATACCATTAGCTGTATTAAGTATATTATTTGCAGTGCTTTTAATTGCATTAAACGGAATTTACGGTGCGATACTTACAAAGAGAGTATTAAGAAGTATTGAGGCTGAAAAACAGGCAAGTAATTATAAGACAGATTTTATTTCAAGAATAAGCCATGATATAAGAACTCCTATGAATGGCATTCTTTCAATGGCAGAATTTATAACAACCGCAAAGACTTTGGAAGAGGCAAAAGGCTACAATGAATCTGTAATGGAGTCAGGACGTTATCTTCTTGCTTTGGTAAATGATGTTTTAGGTATTTCAAGAATTGAAAGAGGCAAGATGAACATTGATTTGGAGCCTTGCCACAGATTTGATTTAAGAGAAAGCGTTGTCAATGAAATAAGAACTTTTGCAAAGAAAAACAGCATAGATATCTATGTAGATGATGACGGTGAAAATGATGACTGCATAATGATGGATAAGATGCACATGAAGCAGATTTTGATGAATTTGCTGACAAATGCAATCAAGTTTTCATATAAAGAAGGTCAGGTTGATTTTATCATTACTACCGTATGGAGAGATGACAAAACCTTAAAATTAAGATATACTGTAAGAGATCGTGGAATTGGTATGTCTCCTGAGTTTGCAAAGAAGATGTATGAGCCCTTTGAACAGGAAAACAAGATGGCCGTTGGCTTGGGCGGTTCAGGTCTTGGTTTGCATATTGTTAAAATTCTGACAGAAGCCATGGGTGGCAAAATCGAATGTGAAACAATAGAAGGAAAAGGAACAACATTTACTGTTGAATTTGTACATCGTATAATTTATGAAGGTGATACAGGTAATTCAAAGATTGATGTAGATTTAAAAGTTCTTACAGGAAAACGAATTCTTGTTGTTGAAGATAATGATACGAATATGTTTATTGTAAACAAGCTGCTTGAGGACAAAGGGGTTTTCGTTCATAAAGCAAGTAATGGCTTGGAAGCATTACATATGTTTGAAGAATCAGCACAAGGCTTTTTCAATCTTATCCTTATGGATGTAAGAATGCCTGTGATGAATGGTATTGAAGCATCACAAAAGATACGTTCTCTTGAAAGAAGCGATGCAAAAAGAGTGCCGATAATTGCAATGACAGCAGATGCTTTTGATGAAGACAGGGGCAAGGTATTCGAGGCAGGAATGGATGCACATCTCACTAAACCTTTAGTAGTAGCAGATTTCTTTGAGGTTGTAGTGAGACTTATTAAGGGAGAAGAAAAATAAAGAGAAAAATAGCACTAACTTTTTTTAAAAGTTCTTTACTTGGGGTTTGAAAATTGCTATAATGGTTTTCGGAAACGATTCCGAAAGCTTTTATTTGGTGTTTACTATTTTTAAAATCAATTTGAATATCGAGAAAGATTATTCAGAAGGAGACTCCCGTGAGATTTACAAAAGAAGAACTTAAGCAGTTAATTGAAGAAAACATGCTCCGTCTTTACAGAAAGACAACAGAAGAAGCAACAAAGCAGCAGCTTTTTCAGGCAGTTTCTTTTTCAGTAAAGGAATTGGTACTTGAAGACTGGATGAAGACACACAAAGAGTATGAAGCTCAGGATTTAAAGACCGTTTATTACCTTTCAATGGAATTTTTGACAGGTCGTGCAC
>JAKSSA010000021.1 GCA_024403335.1 Lachnospiraceae bacterium | reverse complement strand
ATGTTCAAAGAGGAAATATCAAAGTATGATCCTTTTGAAAATGCGCATATAACCATGGGCTCGAATTATATTCCATGGGAAAATACCAGAAAGTGTGTTGAAGAGCTCAAACTTATAGGCTATAACTATGCTGAATATCTTTATGAGAAAGACCATATGGAACATCCTGACTGGACTATTTTTGGAAGTGAAACGGCATCTGTAGTTATGAGTAGAGGAATATACCATTTCCCTGCCAAGGAATGTATTATGGCAGATGATGATGAACAGTGCTCATCACTTGATAACTGTGCAACAAGCTGGGGTGCTAAGAGTATAAGAAAATGTGTTACAGATGACAGAGATGCAAATCATGTATTTGGTATGTTTATCTGGACAGGTTTTGATTATATAGGTGAACCTACTCCTTATCATACTAAAAATTCATATTTTGGTGTAATTGATACAGCTGGTTTTAACAAGGATCCTTACTATATTTATAAATCAGCATGGAGAGATGTGAAAGATGAACCCTTCGTTCACATATTCCCCTATTGGGATTATAATGAAGGCCAGTTGATTGACTTAAGGGTTGCAAGCAATGCACCTTGTGTTGAAGCATTTTTAAATGGTGTCAGCCTTGGTAAGAAATATTTTGACAGAAAGCATGACCTTGAATTACTTGCAACTTATGAAATTCCTTATACTAAAGGTGAGATAGTTGCAGTTGGCTATGATGAAAATGGCAAAGAAATTGCAAGAGAAGAGAAGAAATCTTTTGGAAATCCAAAGAAGCTTGTTTTAAGCTGTGATAAAGTCAATATTAAGGCAAATGGTGCTGATATTACTTATGTTACAGTGGAAGCAGTTGATGAATTTGGTGTAAAGGTTGAGAATGCTAATAATCAGGTTAAAATCACTGTTAGTGGAGCAGGTCGTTTGTTAGGCTTGGATAATGGTGACAGTACTGATTTTGATCCTTATAAGACTAATGTTAGAAAGCTTTTTTCAGGTAAGCTTGTGGCAGCAATCGGTTCTTTGGAAGAAGCAGGAGAGATAAGAATTAAAGCTGAGGGTATTTTAGTTGAAAGTGATGAAATAATAATTAATTCACTTGAAGCTGAAAAAATCGAAGGCGTATCCTGTATTCAGAGAATTGAGAATTGCGAGCTTAATGAAAATTATGTTCCTATAAGAAGAATTACTCTCAAAACAGATAAAGGCCAGAAGTTTACTGAAGATTTGCGAGAAATAGAAGTTGAGGCAGTTATCGAGCCTTCAAATGCAACTTTTGATGATATAGTGTTTAGAAGCACAAATAATCTTGGCGTAACTTCAAATCTTGCTAAAGTAGTTAAAACAGATAAAAAGAATGTTGTTATTTTAAAAGCTTTAGGCGATGGAGAATTCAGATTAAGAGCTACTGCAAACAATGGTGATAGCAGGGTTAAGGTTATTTCAGAGCTTGAGTTTACAGCATCTGGTATAGGAGAGGCTTTCTTAAATCCCTACGATTTTATTGCAGGTTCTTTGGCTACGATTTCTAATGAAGAAAGAGGCAATGGAAATGAAAGAGGTGTTGCTACAGGACATGGAAGTAATACCTGGGTAGGATACGAAAGAGTAGATTTCGGACCTTTTGGTTCTGATATGATTACCATTCCTATTTTTGAACTTGATAATAAGCCAACTCCTTTTGAAATCTGGGATGGTATTCCAAATGAAGAAGGAAGTGAAAAACTTGCTGATTGTATTTATGACAAAAAAATGATTTGGAATGAATATCAGGCAGAAAGCTATAAGCTGTCAAGACGCATGAAGGGAATGAGAACGCTTTGCTTTATGTTCCATAAAAAAGTTCATATTAAAGGCTTCTTGTTTGAAAAGCAGAATAAGGCATATGCTTATTTGACAGCAACTGACAATCAGACTTTATATGGTGATACATTTACTGTATCAAAGTCAGAAGAGGGAGTAATTGAGCATATCGGAAATAATGTAACGATGCTTTATGATGCCATGGATTTTGATAATGGTACTACAAAACTTGTAATTGAAGGAAAGTCATCATTACCTGTAAATACCATTCATGTCCGTTTCAGAGATGAAAGTGGCGAAATAAAGAAAATATGCGAATTTGAAGGCTCTGATGAATTTGTTAAGAGAACCTTTGATATAGGCACAATAAAGGGTAAATATGATGTAAGCTTTGTATTTTTGCCAGGTTGTGATTTCACCTTCAAGGGCTTCAAATTTGAAAAATAAAGTTGAAATTGAAAGCTTATATTTGAGGGTAAACTTGAATTTGGGATTTAAATCAGAAAAATAAATTTGAAATTTCGGATTTTAAATAAAGGGATAATATTAAACTTAAGGGGTTATTATGTTTCTACTTGATACAGTTATTAAAACAGATTTGGCATCTGCTTTTTCAATGACAGGTTACATTCTTTTAATACTTCCGATTGCAGCCTTTGCAATCTTTAAGTTCAGAAGTAAATGCAAGCTGATGCCGTTATTTGGTGGTATTATTTCTTATCTTGTATTTACAAGAATGGGAAGCCAGATCTTGTTTTTTATTTTAAATGCCTTGGGAGGACAGGGCTTGTCTGACTTTTTGACCTCGCATATGCTTTTTAACGGCTTTTTGTATGCACTTTGCTACAGTGTGGTAACAGCTTTGGGTATTTTTGTTTGCCTTAAGTTTGTTATAAAGGAGTGTAGGCAGCAGTCAACAGCAATGGCATTTGGACTTGGTTTCGGTGGTGCATGGGTCATTTCTGAAACAGCATTTAATTTTATCCTTGAAGGAACTTTGGCTAAACAGCTTAATTCCATAGGACTTGAGAAGTATTATGAGTCTATGGTGGCAGGAAACGATGGTACAACCCAGATGGTTTCTTTTGAAGATTTTTCATCACAGGTGCAGGCTTTAAACAGCTATACTGCAATTGAAGTTTTCTCTTCAGTTCTTGCAGGTGCCGGTATTTTACTTTTCTCTGTTGCCATAACATCCTTTATGCTTACTTCAATTCATTATGAGATGCCTAATAATAAGTATGTAGCCTTTGGTTCGGCCTTTATTTACTATTTTGTTTCAACTTTATATACTTCGGGTATAGTTTCAAGCACATTACTGGCACAGATTCTTGAATTTGTTGCAGGCGCAGTTATTTTGGCAGTTTCAATGAGATTTCTTGCAAAAACACAGGATTTGCCTGATTTGGAGATTGAAGGTGCAAGTCATTACAATCGGAAGAATAACCCGAAAAAGATGTTTTGAGGTAAAAATGAAAAGAAAGCTCATTTCTTGTATCCTTTCTTTACTTTTAGTGCTTGTTTTTTCAGGTTGTGAAGAAGAAAAAGAACTCGTGATAGTGGAAGAGGAAAGTTATTCCAATTATTCTTTAACAAGTGCTAAAAGAACAGATTTAAAGAAGACAGCAAGTGTTATAACCAAATATCAGCAGAAGGTGACAGAGGATTTGTCATTTTCTTTGGATGGCTACAGAATAAAAAAGTACTATGTAGCTATAGGCGATAAGGTACAGAAGGGAGATTTATTAGCAGAGCTTGAACTTAGTAATTTGAATGAAGTTATAGAAGAAATTGATAATACCATAAGTTCTGCTAAGCTTGAGCTTGATTTTGTAATAAAGCAAAAGGAATTAAGGCTGTCTCAGGCAGAAAGAATGCTTGAAAAAAGTGAGATTGATGAATTAGGTTATGAACGGGAATTATATATTATAAGTGAGGAATATGATGGCATAATTTCCGAATATGAGGATTTGATTTATTACGAGCAGGTACGCAGAGATTATTACGGAAAGCAGCTTGAGGGTGGAAGATTATATGCCACAATGGACGGCATAGTTACTTTTGTAAGATCATGGAGCAGATGGGGCTCATATTCTGTATCAGGCCAGAAGGTTGTTTCAATAAGTGATAACGATATTTGCGCTTTTAATTCAACAGATTATGAATATGCGAAATATTTTAAGGAAAATGAGCATTATTTCCTTGATGTAAATGGTGAGAAAAAGGAAACAGTTTTCCATTTGTCAAAAAAGGATAAGATGCTTGTTTTTGAACTGCTTGAAGACGATTTGGAGCTTGTGATTGGTACTAAGGGTACTTATTCAATAGTTTTATCAGAGAAAAAGGATGCTCTTTGCATTTCAAAGAATGCATTACATAAAGCTGATGACAAATATTATGTTTATGTCCTTGGGGATGATAATGTAAGATCAATTCGCTATGTAATAACAGGCTTAGAAGGTGACAGAGAGGTAGAAATTGTTAGCGGAATAGATGAAAATGATATTCTTGTATTAAGGTAGATTATATCTTGACAGAGTTTATATAAGATAGATTATATCTTGACAGAGTTTATATTAAGGAATGTTTATAAGGATAAGGTATGTATTTTTTGGGGTTTAAAAAGTTGATATTAAAAGCGCTTAAAAACAGGTATGTTTTTTGCGCTTTTTTGTTTGCTTTTATAGTCTCTGTTTCGTTTGCAGGTTGTGCTTCGAAGGAGGAAAAGGATATTCCTGTTTTGTTAGACTCAGTAATGACAGAAACTAAAGAAACTCAGATTATCAGGGCTGATTTGTTTGATATAGAAATATTTGACGGTGAGGTTGTACCTTTAATTAAAGAGTTTGGCTTTGAAACCTCAGGAATAGTCAGTATGTTTGAACTTAAGGTGGGGGATGAAGTTGAGGAAGGTGAACTTATAGGTTTGTTGGATGAAAGCAGTATTTTGTCTGAAAGAACTTCAATTTTAGATGAGATAAATGGTATAAAATCAGATTACAATGCTTTAATACAAAAGCTTTTAGATGAAAACAACCTTCCTGAAACTACCTGGCAACAAAAAGAAATGAATGAGCTTTACATAAAGCGTTATGAAGAATTGTGTGAGAATAAGCTTATAGCTTATTATGAAAAACTTGCATTACAGGAAGAAAAGCTTGGTCATAACCAGATTGTATCAGATATTTCAGGTGCTGTAATAGCAGTAGGTACTGCATATGGAAAGAGTGTAAGAGCAGATGAGCCTGTAATAGCTATTGCAGATTATAATGATTTGCATATAATAACTGATTTTATTCAGGAATCTAAGATATCAAAATATGATGATATTTATGCAATTGTTGAGGGAAAAAAAGAAAAATTAGTATATGTTCCTTATGATGCATTGGTTTATCAGGAAATGATTACATCAGGAACAGCTTTGTATTCATATTTCACTTTTGAAAATGAAAAGCTTTCAGAAGCAGTATTTGCAGGTGATTATTTCCCGATTATTTTTGTAAGTAATCTTCATAAGAATGTTATCTGTGTTTCCAATAATTGTATTATGACAGACGAAAATGGGGACTATGTATATATTCTTACAGATAATTTGAGAGAAAAAAGATATGTTACATTAGGTTTTAGAGGAATTAATGAAACTGAAATTTTAGAAGGTGCAAAGGAAGGTGAACGTGTTTATGTCAGGTAGTAAAAAAACGTTCGCAACATTTCTTTGCGGACTTATGTTTTTATTTATTTTTGCAGGATGTGATGGCAATAGTGAAGATAATAAGCAAAGTCTTACAGGCAATGCTTTTGTATCTGCTGAAAAAACTGAGATGCTTGACTTGTCTTCTTTAAACGATACTAAAGAAAAGGTTTATAAAACAAGACAGGTTACTTTGGGAAATTATGAAGTTACTTCGTCACAAAAAGCAACAATTGTTTATGAAAACAAAATCAATATGACCTTAAGAACGGATTATGATGGTATTTGTTTTGAGGGGTTTGTAATAGACACCTATCAGTATGTTAAACAGGGAACGGTTATTGGATATTACAGGGAAACTGTTAATGAAGATACGAAAACCAACCTGAATTTTGATTATGAACTTGCAAAGCATAAAGGTGATGAAAAAAGAATAAGGGAAATAGAAGAAAAGTTTGCTGAGTTTGACAGTGCATGGAAGAAAAAAGAAATATTGGCACCATGTGACGGAATAATGATTTCTACTGAAAAAATCAGGCAGGGCAGCTACCTTGGTTCAGGCAGTAAAATTTGTACTTTTGCATCACTTGAAAACTGTCTGCTTTCTGTAGAGAATTCTTATGGCTATTACAGATATGGACAGGAAGTGGATATTGAAGCAAATGTTGATGGAAGTACATTTAAAACAAAGGGGTATGTTATTACCGCTTCGAAAAAAGGTATTTCTTCAAATTTAAGAAATAATGTTTCCTTTATCAGAGTAAAAGACGAAGATGCTAAGCTTTTTACAGGTTCAGGCATAATGGTAAATACCAAAGCAGTTTTGATAGAAAATGTGCCACTAATTGAAGCAGGATTGGTAAAAAGTGAAAATGGTGTATCATATGTCCTTATAATGAAGGATGGTATTGTATCAAAAAGAAGGATAATAATAGGAAAACAGAATTCGACTTATGTCTGGGTGGCAGATGGCCTCTCAGAGGGTGAAATAATATGTTACGATTGATGATTCAAAAACTTAAGCATAAAAAATGGATGGCTTTGTGTCTTATTATAAGCAATTGCCTCCTTATTTCAGTTGCAAGCGGTTACCCTTTGTTTAAAAATGGTTCTGCTAAGCGAATGCTTAATGATGAATTGGCTGCATATGCTGTGGAGAACAATGTTAATCCTGGAATTATTGATTTCCATTCAACGGCAAATAAAGGACAAAACTTAAATGATTTTGTTGAAATGGATGGATATGCATATTCTTTGCCTGATTATTTGGGGCTTGAAATGCAAAGCCGCAGCATACACTATAACCTTATTTCAAGCAAGGCAGCTTCTACTTTGGCAAGAGATGATATAAGAGACCAGATGGTGAAGATTGGTTCTGTCTCTAATCTGGCATTGCATTCAAAGGTGTTAGCAGGAAGAATGTATGAAAAAATGCGTGATAAAGATGGCTGTTTTGAGGCTGTTGTCACCAATGATGCATTAGTAAAGCTTAATGTTTTACTTGATGAAGTTATTAAATTCCCTAATTTGAAGGATGAAAATGGAAAGGAAATCAAGGTTAAGATAGTTGGAGTAATAGAACCTGACCGAACTTCTGAAGATACAGTTTTTCTTTCTTCAAGTAATTACGAAGATGAATTTTTAATTTCGCAGGAGCTTTTTTCAAATACCTTTCTTTCAAAAAATATCAGAAATTATTATATTCATGGGGATTGGTATCTTTTGCTTAAAGTCGGAGAAATAACATCAAAAAAGATGCCATCTTTAGTTAAGAAAACAGAGGATTTTGTTTCTCAGTCAGTTATTACAAAGCAGATTTCAACACCTGGGTATTTGGAGGTAATAAATAAGTATCAGAAGCTTGAAAATAAGATAGATGTTACGCTTATTATTTTGCAGGTTCCTGTAATGACTCTTTTGCTTGCATTTATTTTCATGCTTTCAAATCAGCTACTTTCACTTGAACAAAATGAAATTTCGCTTTTGAAATCGCGTGGTGCCTCAAAAGGACAAATAGGTCTTTTGTATTTGTCACAGTCAGGACTTATAGCGTTGATTTCTTTAGTTGCAGGAATCCCCTTAGGTATGCTTTTGTGCCGCATTTTAGGATCTGCAAGTGCTTTTCTGGAATTTGATTTTACTGAAGCACTTGAAATGAGAATTAATGGCGAGGTCATATTGTATGCCCTTACAGCAGCATTGATTTCCATTCTTGTTACTATTATCCCTGCTTTGAAATCAAGTGGCTTTACAATCGTAGGATTAAAACAGAAGAAAGCAAGAAGCAGTAAAAAACTTTGGCAGAAGCTTTATCTTGATTTTATCATATTCGGGGTATCGCTTTACGGCTTTTATAACTTTAAAAACAGTGAAGATGTGCTTGTAGAACAGGTACTTTCAGGAAAGGCGCTTGATCCTTTGCTTTATTTAAGCTCGGTTTTGTTTATTTTAGGAGCCGGAATGCTGTTTTTGCGATTTCATCCATTATTCGTTAAATTGCTTTTTTCACTTGGCAAGAAAAAATGGTCTCCATCTTACTATGTTTCTTTTCTGCAAACAATAAGAAATGGCAGCAGCAGACAGTTTATCATGCTCTTTTTGGTTTTGACGGTTTCACTTGGTATTTTTAACAGCACCGTTGCAAGAACCATTATTTCAAATGCAGAATATAATGAGGAATATCTGGTTGGTGCTGATATTGTACTTAAGGAATACTGGCCTTCAAACGAATTGCTCGTAAAACTTAATCCAAGCGTAGAACTTAAATATAAAGAACCGGAATATGAGAAATATTTAAAAATCGATGGTGTTGAAAGTGCTGCGAGGGTATATATAAATGATGAGGTTTTCTTTACTTATGACAGATATCAGCAGGTAAAGACAGGTCTTATTGGTATCATTCCAAAAGAATTTGGTGAGACAGTTTCTTTTGAAGATGGTTTGTTACCATATCATATTAATTATTATCTTAATGTATTATCACAAAATCCTGAAGGTATCTTGTGCTCTGCAGCCTATAAAAATATATACGGATTAAGACTTGGTGACCGTATTAATTACAGTGATAAAGACGGAAACAAAATTTCAGGTAAGATTTTAGGGTTTGTTGATTACTGGCCAACTCAAAGCAGAACTAAAACAGAGTCTTTAAAAGACGGCACCACATTTTTAAGTGATAATCTTTTTATTGTAGCTAATTTAAAAGCAGTTCAGGATGGCTTTGGATTAAGACCTTATTATGTTTTTCTGAAAACAGGAAATAAAGAAGAAAAAAATGTAAGGCAGTATTTATCGGACGAAAAGGTTAAACTTGTAAGTTATACAAATCTTGATAATGCTTTGGAAAATCTTCGCCAGGATACACTTTTTCAGGGCACGAACGGCATTTTGACAATGAGCTTTATAATTATATTGGTGCTTTGCCTGGCCGGATATCTGATTTATTGGATTTTGTCAATTAAGCAGCGCGAGCTTTTATTTGGTGTTTTCAGAGCGATGGGTATGAAGAGAAGCGAGATTTTCAGTATGCTCATTCTTGAACAGATATTAACAGGTTTAATTCCTATCATAATAGGTGGCATTATAGGAATTGTTGTGTCTAAATTATATGTACCGCTTATCATGATCGCATATGCGGGTGAAAAGCAGGTACTTCCTTTAAGACTTACAATGCCGGGTAGCGATTTTATCAAACTTGCATTTGCAATCCTTGTAATGATGGGTGCAGGAATAGTAGTTTTAGCGAATATAATCAGAAAGATGAATATTACAAGCGCTTTGAAGCTTGGTGAGGATTAATCATGGAAATTAAGCCTAAAAACAGAATAGTTACGCAGAATTTATTCCGAAGCTTTGAAGTTGGAGGGAATGTTGTTAATGCACTAAATGACATCAGTATTGAAATACCTGAAAAAAAGCTTGCTATTTTGAAGGGAAAATCAGGTTCCGGAAAAACTACCTTGATTAATCTGCTTGGTGCACTTGATATGCCGACTTCAGGACACATATTCTTTGATGGCAATGATTTAACAAAGATGAATGAAGGTGAAAGGGAACTTTTAAGACGGAAGGAAATCGGCTTTGTATTCCAAAGTGTTTCTTTAATACCAATGATGAGTGCCTATGAAAATGTTGAGTTTGCATTAAGACTTGCCGGTATAGAAGATAAAAGGCATGAAAGAATAGTGGAAGCTTTAAAAATGGTCGGACTTGGAAACAGGATGGAACATATGCCTGCTGAGATGTCAGGCGGTGAGCAGCAGAGAGTTGCCATAGCAAGAGCCATTGCACACAGACCTAAAGTGCTTTTTGCAGATGAACCGACAGCAGAGCTTGATACACAGACTGCATTGGCTGTTGTAAAGCTTTTTAAGGAATTAGTTGAGAAGGAAGATGTTACAATAGTTATGACTACCCACGATATGGGTTTAATGAGTGCCGGTGACGTAGTATTTGAATTAAATGACGGAGTATTGGTCGTATGATGATCAAAGCAGATAATCTTGTTAAAATCTATAAAACAAAAGAAACTGAAGTTCTTGCCTTACAAGGACTTGATTTGAATGTTGAAGAAGGAGAACTGCTTGCTATAATCGGAAACTCAGGTTCAGGTAAATCAACCTTTTTGAATATGCTTGGCGGCCTTGACAAACCAAGTGCCGGAAGACTTTATGTGGCCGGAAATGATTTGTTCAAGATGAATGAAAAGGAACTTGTTGTTTATAAACGAGACGTCGTTGGCTTTGTATGGCAGAATAATGCAAGAAATCTGTTACCTTATCTGACTGCTATTGAAAATGTAACTCTTCCGATGCATTTAACAAAGGAAGGAAACAAAAGGGAAAGGGCATTGGAATTGCTTGAGCTTGTTGGGATGAGTCACAGAAAGGATTCAAAACTGTCTCAGCTTTCAGGCGGTGAGCAGCAGAGAATTGCAATAGCTTTGTCATTGGCAAATAATCCTAAGCTTCTGCTTGCAGACGAGCCGACAGGTTCAGTTGACAGAAAAACTGCTGATTATATATTCGATGTTTTTAAAGAACTTAACAGGGAAAAAGGACAGACAATACTTATTGTTACTCATGATGTTACTCTTTCAAAAAAGGTAAAGCGTGTAGTTGCAATAAGAGATGGAAAAATAAGCAGTGAAAGAATCTTAAAGGATGAATTTGCAGACATGGGGCACAATGCAATTGACTGGAATGCAACGGATACCCAGGAGGAATATTCAATTCTTGACAGAGCAGGAAGAGTTCAGATACCGCATGATATTCTTGACAGAATGAATTTAGAGGGAAATAAGGTTAAACTTTCTTTTAAGGATGAGGTTGTTAGAATAGAGAAACCATGATGAAAGAAAATAGTAATAACAATTTGTTAAAGGGCGCTTGGAAGGAAGTAAATGACAATAGATGTGTAAAAGACACAAATGAGAACGTCAGAATAAGCACTAATATAACCTTGGATGAAGGTGAAACTTTGCAGGAAAGAATTGAAAAGCTGTGCAGTCAGATAGTTGCTGTTCTTACTGAAAGAAATCAGACGCTTTCAACTGTTGAATCTTTAACAGGAGGCATGCTTTCAAGCTTTATTTGTAATATCCCGGGTGCTTCTAAGGTTTTTAAGGGCGGATTTATAACCTATTGGGAAGAATTAAAGAAGTCACTTTGCAATGTTTCTCAAGAGACATTAAAGGAATATACTGTAGTATCTAAAGAAGTTGCAGAGGAGATGGCTTCAGGCTGCAAAGAAAAAACAGACACAGATTATTGTGTTTCGACAACAGGCGTGGCAGGCCCTGGAAGCGATGAATACGGAAATCCGATTGGTAAGCTTTGCTTTGCTTTAATTAGTGGAAAAACTTTGTATTCATTTGAAGTTAAGCTTAGTGGTAATACAAGGCAGGAAAACAGAGAACAGGCATGCTTTTATGCTTTAAATGCTCTTTTAGAGTTAATTAAGGAATAATAAAGCTTAAAAACTTAAGAGAATAATTTGGGAACTTTTTTCTTTATGCGTGCGTCAATTGCGTGAGGAGCATGATATTACAAATGGGAGATATGATAAATTTCTCTTGTATTTTTTGTGCAAATCGAATATAATATAGCATTGTTTTTGATAATAATACAGTGCATGATTTAGAGGTATATATATGAAAAAAGGTTTGATGTTTTTATTGGTTTTAATGCTTGCTCTTTTAATGACAGCATGTGGCGAAGATGAAAAAGAAATCGTAGTTGATGAGACCTTTGATAATGGTGGCATGAGCCTTGAGACAGTTAAGATGCTTGAGGATTTAAGAGCGAGTGGTGTTCCTGTTGTATTTGCAAATGGTGACAATGCTCCTACTGTTATAGAAGAAAAAGAAGAGAAGGTTATTGATATGCAGTACAATCCTAAGGAATGGCCTGTTAATGAATGGACTAAGCTTCTTCCTTCTGTTCCGGAATATGAAAAAATGTCTTCAGTATCATCACTTGATAATCGTTGTGTTGTTACAGTAACAATTGAGAAAGAGAAAGCTGTTTCTTTTGCAGCTTTATTTAAGAAAATTTTGGTTGAAAATGTAGCTGAGACAGACCTTTGGGATAGTGGTATCTATGTATGCAGTGGTAAGGATGTTAATGGAAATCTTCTTTCAGTTACATGCGCAGAAGGTTCCATGATTATCGATATGGTTTTGAATTTGAACGAAAATAATAATGCAGAGGACGCAGAGTAATATTATTTTCGGAAATTGACTTGTTTTTTATTTTGATAATAAACTCATAATTCGTTTCCGGATTATGAGTTTTATTAAATAAACAACCTGTGAGGTTGAATTACAATAATGGAGGCGCGTTATGGATTTAGTAAACGTAAGAGATTTGTTCCGTAACAAAGAGAGCTTCTTTGGAAAAGAAGTTACGGTTGGCGGATGGGTAGGAAGCAATCGTGATTCGAAGAATTTTGGCTTTATCGTATTGAACGATGGTACTTTCTTTGAACCACTTCAGATAGTATATAATGACAATTTGAATAATTTTAATAATATTGCTAAGCTCAACGTTGGCGCAGCTATTATTGCAAAGGGAACAATTGTTGCTACTCCTGAAGCAAAGCAGCCTTTTGAATTACAGGCTACTGAGGTTTTCGTTGAAGGTGCATCAACACCTGACTATCCTATTCAGAACAAACGTCATACACTTGAATATCTTCGTACAATTACACATCTTCGTCCAAGAACCAACATGTTCTCAGCAGTATTCAGAGTACGTTCATTAATTGCATATGCAATTCATAAGTTCTTCCAGGAAAGAAACTTCGTATATGTTCATACTCCTTTAATTACCTCAAGTGACTGTGAAGGTGCTGGTGAAATGTTCAGAGTAACCACAATGGATCTGAATAATATTCCAAGAACTGAAGACGGGGAAATTGATTTTAATGAAGATTTCTTTGGAAAGTCTACAAACCTTACTGTTTCAGGACAGCTCAATGGTGAGACTTTTGCATGTGCATTCAAGAATATTTATACTTTTGGACCTACCTTCAGAGCAGAGAATTCAAATACTGCAAGACATGCTGCTGAGTTCTGGATGATTGAACCCGAAATTTGTTTCGCAGATTTACAGGATGACATGATGCTTGCTGAAAGCATGATTAAGTATATCATCAAGTATGTTCTTGAAAATGCTCCTGAAGAAATGCAGTTTTTCAACAAATTTGTTGATAATGGCTTACTTGACAGACTTAACCATGTTCTTAACTCAGAATTTGGCAGAGTAACTTATACTGAAGCAGTAAAGATTCTTGAAGAACATAATGACAAGTTTGAATATAAGGTATCATGGGGTTGTGATTTACAGACAGAACATGAACGTTATCTTACTGAAGAAGTTTTCAAAAGACCTGTATTTGTTACAGACTATCCGAAGGAAATTAAGGCTTTCTACATGAAGCTTAATGAAGATGGAAAAACTGTTGCAGCAATGGACTGCTTAGTACCCGGTATTGGTGAAATTATCGGTGGTTCACAGAGAGAGGATGATTACGATAAGCTTCTTGCAAGAATCAGAGAGCTTGGATTAAAGGAAGAAGATTATGGTTTCTATCTTGATCTTCGTAAATATGGTTCTTCACGTCATGCAGGTTTTGGACTTGGTTTTGAACGTTGTGTAATGTACCTTACAGGTATTGCTAACATTCGTGACGTTCTTCCTTTCCCTAGAACTGTTAATAACTGTGAACTTTAATCAGCTCTTTTTGTGGAGGTTTTATGGGCAACATTTTAATTCCCAAGGGATATACAAGTCCTCAGAATATTAAATATACTGAAATTGCAATCAAAGAAGTTAAAGACTATTTTGAACGTGCAATTGCTATGAATTTGAACTTAAACAGAGTATCAGCTCCTTTGTTTGTTAAGCATTCAACAGGTTTGAATGACGATCTCTCAGGTGTTGAAAGACCGGTTAAGTTTGGAATAAAGGAACAAAATGACGAAGAAGTAGAAATTGTTCATTCACTTGCAAAGTGGAAAAGACTTGCTTTGAAGCGTTATGGTTTTCTTCATGGCGAAGGTCTTTATACTGATATGACCGCAATCAGAAGAGATGAAGATACTGATAATTTTCATTCAATTTATGTTGACCAGTGGGATTGGGAAAAAATAATAGATGAAAATGAAAGAAACGAAGCTACTTTGAAGAAAGTAGTTCAGGATGTTTACAGAGCAATTAAGATGACAGAGAATTATTTCTCAAACAGACAGACTTATATCAAGCCTATCTTACCTGAAGATATTTTCTTCATTTCATCAGAAGAATTGTTACAAATGTATCCTGGTACTACTCCTGAAGAGAGAGAGTACAATATCGTTAAGGAAAAGGGAGCCGTATTTATTACAAAAATCGGTGGTAAGCTTTCTGATGGTGAACGCCATGGAAACAGAGCTCCTGACTATGACGATTGGGAACTTAATGGTGACATTATTGTATATTATCCAATACTTGATCGTGCGATGGAACTTTCAAGTATGGGTATCAGAGTAAACAAAGATTCTTTACTCAGACAGCTTAAGGATGTAAATTGCGAGGAAAGACTTGAACTTGATTTCCATCAGATGTTGTTAAATAATGAATTGCCTTTTACAATCGGCGGCGGAATAGGACAGTCAAGAATCTGTATGTTCTTCCTTCGTTGTGCACATATTGGCGAAGTTCAGTCATCTATCTGGCCTGATGAAGTCCTGAGAGAGGCATCACTTCATGGAATTAACTTCTTATAAAAATGTATATCGTTCCACCATTTCTGTCAGGGATATGGTGGAATTCTTTTTAAGGACAGGAGACATCGACAGCTTATCCTCAGATGGGGCAGCTTTCGATGTTAATGCCATGCAGGCAGGTAGTAAAATACACAGGGAAATTCAAAAATCAAAAACTTCAGAATATGCTTCAGAAGTACCCTTTAAAGAAGAATTTACCTTTAAGGAGGGAACTTTTTGGAATTTGTTTCATTTTGAGGGAAATGGAAAAGAATCTTTGATGGAAAATGAAGACGAAGTAGTCATTCAGGCAACTGTAGAAGGCAGGGCAGACGGAGTTTTTTCCATACGAAATGAATTTTTCGCAAATTCTAAAAGAAGTGGAAGGTGCATTGATGAGATAAAGTCAACCTATGGCAATATCTATGATATGAAGGAACCTTTATATGCACACAAAGCACAGGCACTTTGCTATGCTGCCATGCTTGTTATTAAAGAACATCTCCCCTCAGTTGGTGTTCAGCTTACTTATGTAGAAATTGATACAGGGGTTAAGAGATATTTTCAGTTCTGGTATTCCCGCTTAACAATTCTTTTCTGGTTAGATGAAGTATTGTTTAAGATGAAAAGGTTTATGCTTTTTGAAACGAAGCATAAGATAGAAAGAAATCAGTCACTAAATGAACTTGAATTTCCTTTTGAATATCGTGAGGGGCAACGGGATTTAGTGGGGGCTGTTTACAGAACCATAGTAAGAGATAAAAGACTGTTTTTGGAAGCTCCAACAGGAGTTGGAAAGACTATTTCGACAATTTTTCCTACTGTTAAAGCAATGGGACTTTCAAAGGTTGACAAGATTTTTTATCTTACAGCTAAAACTATTACAAGAACAGTTGCAGAAGATACCTTTAAAATTTTGTCAAATCATGGGGCAGATTTGCGTTACATAACCTTAACCTCCAAGGAAAAAATATGCGCAATTCAAACACCTGACTGTAATCCTAAGTCCTGTCCGAGAGCAAAGGGGCATTATGACAGAGTTAATGAGGCAATTCTTGACCTTTTAACAAATGAAGAAAGAATTGACAGAGATAAAGTTGAAGAATATGCATTAAAACATATGGTATGTCCTTTTGAAATGAGTCTGGATGTATCTTTGTTTGCAGATGCCATAGTTTGTGATTATAACTATGCTTTTGATCCTTCTGTTCGTTTAAAAAGATACTTTGCAGATGCTATTAAGAAACCTTTTGTTTTTTTGATAGATGAAGCTCATAATCTTTTAGAGAGATCAAAAGAAATGTTTAGTGCAGAGATATCTGTAAGAACTTTAGCTGAGTTGAGAAGAGAACTTGAAAACTATCTTGAAGACTATTATGGATACACAAAGAGAAAAAAGAAGAAAAACAATGAAATAGAATGCAATGACGAGAAAGACAATGATGCGAATTCACTAAATGAAGACACTACATTGCCTGCTGTTCAAATATCTTTACCTGGAATGGAAGAACCAGACAGGATGAAAAGCGAAGAAAGGGCAAAGAATGTTAAAAGTGCTTTAATTTCGCTTACTAAAAGCTTGCAGAATACAGGAAGGGCATTGTTTCATATTCATAAAGAACATCCAACCTTTTCTGTACTTGATTCAATTGATGAGCTATCTGATCAGATGGCAATCCTTGGAATGAAATTTGACCAATATATGGAAATAAAAAGGGATTTTCCAATTGGACTTAAGGATAAAATTCTTGATGTATTTTTTAATGTCAGATTTTTTAATCTTGTTTGTGAAGGAATTACTGATGAATATCGTATTTATTCTGAACCACAGAAAAATGGTGATTTCATAGTAAAGCTTTTCTGTATTGAGCCTAAAAACAAACTTCAGGAGACCCTGGATTTGGTTAAATCCACAATATTCTTTTCTGCTACTTTATTACCTGTTAATTATTATAAGGAGCAGTTAGGCGGGAGAGAAGATGATTATTGTGTATATGCACCTACCACCTTTAAAAATGAAAATAGATTTATAGCTATCGGAAGTGGCGTCAGCACTAAATACACAAGGCGAACTGATAACGAATATGACAGAATAGCGAAATATATAATTTCACTTTTTTTATCAAAAAATGGAAACTATATTGCCTTTTTTCCGTCTTATGAGATGATGGAGAAAATATATGAAAAAATATCAGGCAATGAGGATATTGAAGTTTTGATGCAGAAAAATTCTATGACGGAAAAGGAACGCGAAGATTTCCTGAAAGCTTTTGAAGATAATGAGAAAGCAAAACTTGGATTATGCGTCATGGGCGGAATTTTTGGTGAAGGTATTGATTTGACAGGTGACAAGCTGATAGGCGCAGCTATTGTTGGAACGGGTTTGCCGATGGTGACTTGCGAGCGCGAACTATTGAAAACTTATTTCGATAATAAGTATGGAAGAGGCTTTGATTATGCATACAGATTTCCCGGAATGAATAAGGTTATGCAGGCTGCAGGCCGTGTAATCAGAACTGAAAAGGACAGAGGTGTTGTTCTTTTGCTTGATGACAGATTTAAGTCAGAAGAGTATCGTTCATTGTTCCCAAGAGAGTGGAGTGACTGCAAGATTATAAATATCGATAATTTGAACCATTCGGTTGCTGATTTTTGGCGAAATAATGTTGATATGGATTGATAGAAATGATATAATAAATTGATTGTATCAGTGCGCATGTGACGTTATCTTAAGGAGTATTTATGGTATCTATGAAAGCAGTTGCAGCGAAATGTAATGTTTCGATTGCTACCGTAAGCAAGGCATTAAGTAACGGTACTCACAAGGATATTTCTGATGAGACCCGTGAGAGAATAAGACTGGTGGCGAATGAGCTTGGTTATTATCCGAATCAGGCTGCCAGAACCTTAAAAACTAACAGATCCAACAATTTGGGAGTATTGTTTACGGATGCGGCATATTCCGGACTTACTCATGATTTCTTTGCACCAATTCTTGATTCGTTTAAAAATGAGGCCGAGAGCAGAGGCTATGATATTACTTTTCTTAGCAGAAATCAAAATCTTGGAAGCTCTTCTTATGTTGAAAGATGCAGGCAAAGAAGTATAGATGGTGTGATCATAGCCTGCATTGATTTTAATCAGAAGGCAGTTATTGAACTTTTGAATTCTGATATTCCTGTCGTTACAATAGACTATGTTACCAATAATTGTTCATCGATCGTATCTGATAATCAGAAGGGATTAACAGATCTTTGTGAATATGTTATTTCAAAAGGTCATAAGAAAATAGCATACATTTATGGTGATGAAGATTCTGCGGTTACAAAGATAAGACTTGCAAGCTTTTTCAGAACTTTGGAAAAGCATGGAATCTCAATTCCTGAAGAATATGTAAGAAGTGGCAGGTATTTGGGCTTAAAGGAAGCTTCAGAACAGACTAATATCTTACTTGATTTACATGAGCCCCCAACCTGTATTTTATATCCTGATGATACTGCTTTGTTTGGTGGAATTAATACTATTACCGAAAGGGGCCTTAAAATTGGCGAGGATATTTCAATAGCAGGATTTGACGGATTGAAAATGGCAAGTGTTGTAACACCTAAGCTTACTACTGTTTATCAGAATACTACTGAAATTGGTAAAAAAGCTGCCGATAAATTAATTGATCAGATAGAAAATCCGAAGACAACAGTTATCGAACACCTGGTGGTTGAGACAGAGCTTGTTTCAGGTGAATCAGTTTGTGATATTTAACTAAAGAATAATCGAAAGGAAACAAACACATGAAGAGAAGAAACATTTTATTATTATTTGCTTTATGTATTATGTTTTGTCTGTCAGGATGCGGAGACGGTGAAGACGAGTTAGCAAATGCCAATCCGGATACAACCCCGACTTCAATTCCTATTTTAAATATAACCGATACACCGGTTCCGACTTCACCTTCTTTGAAGCCGACAGCTACAAACGCGCCGACTCCAACCTCAACACCTACATCGGAGCTTAGTATTATTATTCCTAATACTGCAACACCAACTCCTACTGCAACAAATACTGCGAAGCCTTCACCTACAAACAGTGCTTCCACAAGTCCTGCAGCAGGAAATGGCGATGTTAAAATAACTGAAGTTAATGATACTATTTACATTGTAGTTGATGATAAGCTTAATGTCAGACAGGGTCCTGGTACTACCTTTGAAAAGATTGGTTCACTCTTTAATGGCGCATCTGTTAAGAGAACAGGTATTTGTGACAATGGATGGGTAAGAATTGTTTATAACGGAAAGGAAGGCTTTGTTCATAGTGATTATATTACTGATAAAGATCCTTCAGTAACGACTGTTCCAACACCTACACCTGAACCTACTAAAACACCGGTTCCGACCGACTTCCCGCCTGTAATACCGATTGATACCCCGAAAGTTACTTTGGCACCTACAAATCCGGTTGCAAATCCTACATCAAAGCCAACTGACAAGCCCTCTTCTAATACTCCTGTTCCTACAAAGGCAGGCGAGGTATTAGCACCTTCATTGGTTTATACAGGTGATTTGGTAAATAAGGCAGGAAATGATGGCGCATATGTTATAGCTAATGCTAAAACAGGTGCGATTATATATTCAGAAAATCCTGATTATAAGACAAGCATTGCAAGTCTTACAAAGATGATGACTGCAATCATAGTTATGGAGAATTTGCCAAGCAGCGGCTTTGGCACAGTAATCAAGTCAACCGATAAGTCATTAACCACTTACAATCGTGACAATGAAATGACAGTTCTTGTTAAGTATGGAGTTCCTGTTGACACAGAATATACGTTAGAGCAATGGCTTAACATAATGCTTATTTACTCTGCAGCAGATGCAGCTGAAACCTTAGCGGTTGCAGTTGCAGGAGATTTGGAATCATTTGTTGCAAAGATGAATGCTAAGGCTATAGAGCTTGGCATGACTAATACACATTTTGATAATGTTGTTGGTGGAGATGCAACAAGCGGAAATTATTTTGAAAATTATTCAACTGCAGCTGATTTGGTTAAGCTTGTGCAGGCTTTCAATCAGTATGACGAACTCGTTGAAATTGCCGGTACAGGAAGCTTTGATTTGGAAGAATCAGGAAGTGTTCCTGCTAAGACACTTAATAACTGGAATGGAATTTTAGGTGAAAGTGATGACGATTTCCTTATCTCAGGAACCAAAACCGGTTATACAAGTGATGCAGGCTACTGCTCAGCTATTACAGCGACATCCTTTAATGGTTGCGATGATGTTATCGTAATTTATCTTGCAGGTCTTGATACACAGGCAAGAGATGAAGAAATACTTGAAATGCTTAAGTATGTTTATAAAAATGATAAATCCAAGCTTAGATAGTAAGGAAATGTAAGAACAGAATATGTCCTGTGAACAGACAGGGTATAAAAATGTTTGAGATTAGTTTTATAAAATCCAGCAGCTTCGGTTGTTGGATTTTTTTGAAGGAAACAGTAGTGCTTTTGAAGGAAATAGTAGTGTTTTAAAGGTAAGAGATAGTGTTTTTAGGGAAAGTAAAATTTGCAAAGGCTTTAGTAAATAAAGCAGGCTCAATTAAGTTTATGAGCCTGCTTTTTATGTTTTTATTTATTTTTATTTTTATTTTGTCAGGATGTGACAATGACGAGGAAATTGTTATTTATGTTCCGACACCGGCTTTGCAGGAAGAAACTCCTTTGCCAACACTTTCACCTGCTATAACTCCGGCTTTGGTAATAACAGAAGGCGTTTCTACAGAATTAACGACAACACCATGTTTAACTCAGACTTTAACATTTACACCTTCTTTAACCAATATAATAACACCAAATTTGTTATTAACACCGACACAGGTGCCAACACAGGTACCGATACAAGTACCAACACTGGTGCCGACATCAACACCAACATCAACACTAATACAAGCACCAACACAAACACCAACGCCAACTTTAGTGCCAACCTTAAATCTTATAGATACCTTTTTCTCAAAATGGTCTTTTCCTTATGAAATTTATCTGACTGCAAGAAGCGTTGATTTGAAGCGAACAACTTCATCAGGAAGTTCAAAGGTTGATCCAACTACGAGAAAGATTTATACAGGGGATAAAATTCTGGTAACCGGTAAATTTACTGATTCCGGAAAAAACTGGTACAATGTTGTTTTTGAAGAAGCAGAATATGTAATAACTTCGGATACTCTTAATTATTTCTCTGAGAATTATTATAGCGACAAAGATTTTGAATTTACCATAGTTGGAAGTGACGACACTAAGTACTCTTATGAAGATATGGAAGAGGATATGTATCTTTTGTCAGAAGAATTCTCTGATTATTTCTCATATTACAGTGCCGGTAAAAGTCTTGATGACAGAGAACTTTATGTTATCACTTTAGGAAATCCGGATGCTAAAAAATGTATTTTTGTTACGGCGACAACTCATGCAAGAGAATATCAGACAACCTGGCTTGTGATGCGAATGTGTGAATATTACCTCAAAAACATGTACACAGGCTTTGTGGATTTGGGTCCTTATTTTTATAAGAACAATATCATAAGTAAAGACTTTGCAGAGGAAGGATTACCTTATGATATTCAGACTTATAAAACCATGCTTGAGAATATGTGCTTTGTCATAATGCCACTTTTAAATCCTGATGGCGCAGCTATTTGCCTTGCAGAAAGCCCTAATGTTATAAGAAATGAGGAACTTAGAAATAATCTTATAAAAATGTATGAAAGCGATGTCTTGGCATATGACAGTGAAAAAGGCTTTGGTATAAAATCAACGCTTGGAAAGGCTTTTTATTACAGAAGATTTAAGTCAAATGCAAGAGGCGTTGATTTAAACAGAAATTATCCTTATGGCTGGGAAGAGCTTGATGTAATATCACAGCCAAGCTGGTCAACTTATAAAGGTGAAACACCATTTTCAGAGCCTGAAACTCAGGTTCAAAAGGAAGTATTTGAAAAATTAATGGAAGAGAAGGAAATTTGCTGTGTTCTTTCTTATCATAACAGAGGCCCTGGTTTATCATGGAACATAGGTCAAACCGGAGATTTTAAGACACATTGCAGAAATACAGCAAATGTACTGAACTATTTTTCTGATTACAGAGTAAATCTTGATGGTATTAAAGCCTATGATTTAGGCGGATTTTCTGATTGGATTAATCATGAAATGTTTGCACCATCTATCACCATCGAGATAGATTATTCAAATTCCTATCCTCCAACGGTAACTCAGCCGGAACGTGTATGGACAGATAACAGAGAGACCTGGGCTGGTTTGGCTAAATACTTTTTGGGACGATAGGCATATTTGAAAAATCTTTACTTTTAGGCTTTAGTGTGGGATAATGTAAAAAGTTATACAAGGTTCTGTATTATTTTATATTGAAGAAGAGGTATTTTGTGAAAGATTATCGTACAGTATTGGAAGAAAAAGATCTTTATTGGGGAATGGATTTTTTACCCAATCTTTTGTTTGCAGTAAAGGGTAAGCTTGATTATGAGGATAAGCTTCATAAGCATGACGATTTTACTGAAATGTCATTTATTCTTTCAGGACATGGTAAGTATGTTGTAAATGGTATTACATATCCTGTTGAACAAGGGGATATAATAGTTTGCAATGCAGGTGAATATCATAGAAATATTATTGTGGATAATGATTACACCACAGAATTTATAGTTGGTTTTTCAGATTATGCATTTCCTACTATGCCTAAAAATACAATCATACTTCCCTTAGGCAGAAGTATTCTTAAACTTAAGCCGAGCACAAAAAGAGAACTTAACAAAATCTGTTATGATATGATAAGCGAAAGCGAGTCAGACAATGTAGGCAAATTTGCGATGATGCGCTGCTATCTGATGAACTTTTTAATGACAATTCTTCGTGAAATGGTAGTTATGCCTGAAAAGGAGACAACAAGTCTTCAGTTTGAAAGCTACAGAAAAAGCTATGTAGTAAATCAGATAATAAGCTTCCTTCATAATAATTATGACAAGAAGATTTCTCTTGACCAGATTGCGCATAACATGTATTTGTCACCTGTTTATATTTCAAAACTTTTCAAGGAAGAAACAGGCGAATCACCTATAAATCATTTAATTAAAATAAGAATCGGAAAGGCCTGTGAATTACTTGAAAACATGGATTCAGGCAATGTCAGAATGATAGCAGAAGCTGTAGGATATGAGGATGTATATCATTTCAGCAAGCTGTTTAAAAAATATATGGGAGTTTCTCCTCAAACCTACAGAAGAAATTCATTTTTAGAGAAAAATCAGTAATAATATATTAAGGGTGTGATATGTCTGCAGATAATAAGAAAGTAGTATATACCAACGACAACTGTATAGGATGTAACAGTTGTATTAGGACATGCCCTGTTATTACTGCGAATGTTGCCAAAACTGAAAATGGCAATTCTTATATTGCTGTAAACGATGATGCCTGTATAAGATGCGGGCATTGTATTTCGAATTGTTCTCACGATGCGCGCTGCTATAATGACAGCACCCATGACTTTTTGGATGCATTAAAAAGTGGCGAAAAAATTTCCATTGCAATTGATCCTTCATTTTATTTTCAATATAAAGAAGATTCAAAACGAATTCTTACATATCTGAAAAGTCTTGGCGTTGACAAGATTTATAATGTATCTTTTGGCGCAGACTTAATGACATACGCATATCTGAATTATTTTAAGAATAATCGTGATGAGTATGGCATATGTCCTGCTTATATTTCTTCAACCTGCCCTTCAGTAGTTAATTTCATCGAAAGGCATTATCCCAATCGTGTTAAAAACTTAATACCGATTTATTCGCCATCTAATTGTTTAGCGATATATATCAAGCGTGTACTTCATGATGAAAACAGGCTTGCTTTTTTGAGTCCTTGTGTTGCAAAGGTAGATGAGTCAAAGCTTTGGGGCGCAGAGAAGTATGATTTTTATGTAACTTTTTATCATTTATTAAAGGATTTGAAGAATGTTTTTGGTGTAAGGAATTTTGATGTGTACGAAGCTACAGAGCCTGATTTAAAGGCTGTTGCTTTCGGTACCTTTCTTCCTATGCCAGGCGGATTAAAGGATTATCTTGAATTCTTCTTAGATGACGATGATATTGTTATTTCATCAACCTGTGTTGGTCCTAATTTTAAGGAAATGATAGAAAGTGAAGAGTTCAATTCCGGCAAGGAAAGACCTTTAATGCTTGAATTATTAGGCTGTGAACATGGCTGTGTGGCAGGACCTGCAGGTAATGAAGAAAGATCTTTATTTGATACTTCAACGGCTTTACGACAGGCAAGGCGTTCTGCAAGAAAAAGAGTAAATGCAAATGATTATGTCACCAGGGAAGAAAGATTTTCTTTACTTGATAATGTATTTAAAGATTTAGACCTTGATATGTTTAACAGGTCATTCTCTGTAACTTCATTAAAACCTGATGATTTAACAGATGAAGAATATGAAATGGTTTTTAACGATATGGGCAAAATTACCGAAAGCATGCGCCATATTGACTGTCGTTCCTGTGGTTATGAGTCCTGTAAAGATATGGCATATGCTATTGGAAGAGGCTGCAATCATAAAGAAAACTGTATTAACTATATGGGAACCTATGTAAGACACATATATTCTCATGATAAGCTTACAGGATTATATAATCGTTCGGAATTTCAGGAAATACTTGAGAGAAAAATTAATTCAAATCCTGACAAGCGTATGTTTGTTGCGGTTTGTGACGTTAATAACTTCAGACTTATAAATGATATGTATGGGTATGAAGGCGGTGATAAGGTTTTAAAGGGACTTGCCGAATCCATACATAAAAATATAGATGACAGTACAAATTATGCCAGAATAGGTTCTGATAGTTTTGGCTTTGTTGGCTACGCGGATGACAAACTGCTTGATATTATTCGTGACAATGAAGTATATGATCTGAGTGAATATGATGTTGAATTTGCAGTGACAGCGCGTACCGGTGTCTTTATAGTGGATGACAGAAGTATATCTGTAAAGAATATGCTTGATTATGCTATGCTTGCAGCAGATACCATTACTGACAAGTCAAAAAATCATGTTGCCTACTTTGATAAAAGCATAAGGGACCAGATGGTAGAAAATGTCAGACTGGCCTCAATGATGAGACATGCTTTACTTCATCACGAGTTCAAAGTATATTATCAGCCACAGTATGACCATTCAAACGGTAAATTAACAGGTGCTGAGGCTTTGTGCAGATGGATAAGAAACGATGGGGAGATGATACCACCATCGAAGTTCATTCCTTTGTTTGAACAAAATGGATTTATTGTTGAGCTTGACCATTATATGTGGGAATGTGTATTTGATGATATGTCAACCTGGCTTAAACAGGGAATAAACCCGGTTCCGGTTTCAATAAATCTTTCGAGGAAGGATTTTAATGATGAAGGATTAGTTGAATTTTTTGAAAGTTTGCTAAAGCGCTATGAAATAAGCCCGGAATATGTTCATCTTGAGATTACTGAATCTGCTTTTGTTACAAATAAGGAATATATTATTTCACAGATTAATAAGCTTAAAAATCTTGGATTTAATATAGCCATGGATGATTTTGGAGCAGGTTATTCAACTCTTAATGCATTAAAAGATATTCCGATTGATATACTTAAGCTTGATACCGGTTTCTTCAATGAAACAAAGAATGTTGAGAAGGGAGGAACTATTATTTCCTCCATTATCAGGATGGCACGTTCCATGTCAATGAAGGTTATAGCAGAAGGCGTTGAAACCGTAGAACAGGCTGATTTTCTTGGAAATCTGGGATGTTTTATTATACAGGGATATCTTTACAGCAAACCTGTACCAAGGGATTCTTATGATGAATTATTAAGAAGTCCGTCAACAAGCAGGGAAATTGAAAGAATTGATGCAGCAGAAGTAATTGATTCTATTAAATTCTTTGATCCTAAATCTGTAGAAAACAAGGTTTTTGATTATTACTCAGGTCCTGCTTCAATCATTGAATTTACTTATCCTGACAAGGTTGAAGTTATAAGAAATAATGCCAAGCTTATTAATTTTACTAAATCTGCCTTCCCTGACAAGGAAATTGAAGATTTTGATGAGGGAAAGCTGGTTTCTTCTGCGGATAGGGAAAAAATAGGAAAAGCCTTTGCTAAGTGCGCAGATACACGTTCTGATGTATCCTGTCTTATTGATTTGTGCGATGGTGAAAATGTAAGATGCAATCTGAAAGTTGACCTTTCATTTATAGGAAATCAGGGCAGGCAGAATTATATTTTCATGCTGGTAAATGATATAAGCAGTGAGAAGAAGGCCTGGAATTTAGCTGCATCAATAGGTGATGAACTCAAGGTTAAAAATGCATTGTTTGAAGAACTTTTATACAGGTCGCCGATGATGACACAGATAATTAAAATAATGAATGTTTCATCAGAAAATAAGTTATCTGATATAAAAGCAGAGGTTATATATTCTTCAAAGGGATTTATAGAAAATTCAGGCTATACCGATGAAGAGATTAAAAAATGGGATGACAAGGCAATGCTTAAGGTTGTACATCCATTGGACAGATCCAAGCTTTTATATGCTGTTTTGAGGGCACGAAGCGATTATAATCATGAAAGACTTGGTAAGACTTACACATATTCCTACAGGGGCTTGAATAAGTCCGGAAAGTACTCACTTTTGAAGGTGGTATGGACAAATGTCAGGATTGAAGGGGAAAACGACTGTATTTATTCTGTTGTAAATTATTTTGATTTGGATACCAATCATTTTGTCAGAAACAGAATAAGGGGATTGTTCCATAAAAATGAAGTCGAATATGAGGAAGAAATCAATAAAATGATAGATGAGATTGGTGGAAATAAATAATGGCTTATTTGTTTGTACATTTTAAAGAGAAAAGAACGCCTGATGGAGAACAGGTTTATTTTGTAATTTCAAAGGATGGTTATAATTGGGAACAGGTAAATGACGGACAACCTGTACTTTGGAGTTATAAGGGTGATTTTGGCGTAAGGGATATGACTGTTGTCAGAAATAAAGCAGGTGAGATTGTCATCATGGCAACAGATTTGTCTTTGGCCTATGGATTGCCCGGGAAATATATGGGAGACTGGAGCAACATATCAAGAAAGGGAAGCAAATGCCTTTCTCTTTGGAGAAGCTTTGATTTGATACACTGGTCAGAGCAGGAAATGGTTAAAGTAGGTGCAGAAGGTTTTGGCTGCGCATGGGCTCCTGATATTATTTATGACAGGAAAAATGATGATTATGTGGTTCATTTTTCATCAAGACATGCCTGCAATGGATATGGTGATATGAGTATTTACTATACCAGAACGAAAGATTTTAAAACCTTCACAGAATCAGAAATGCTTTTTTCAAGAGAAGATGCAAGTATCATTGATTCTCATATTACAGAATATAAAGGTAAATATTATCTTTTTGTAAAATGCGACAGAAATCCCTGCACTGTATTAATGTATGAATCAGAATCAGTTACAGGCCCCTATATTGAAAACAAGACTTTTACAGAAAAAATGACTGCTTTGGCTGAAGGCTGCTATGAAGGTCCTACAACCATGCAGACAAAAGATGGCAGAACAGCTTTATTTGTTGATCATTATGCAATTCCTGAAGAAGAGCAGGGATATATTCCGTTCTTTATAGATGATTTGCCAACAGGTAAGGTATATTGTGAAAAAGAAAATCCTTTTAAGTTCCCTTATGGAATTAAGCATGGAACAGTTTTGGAAATTACTGATGAGGAATATGACAGACTGTTAAATTATAAAAAGTCTCCAAGAGAAAGATAAAAAAAGCTGTGTATGCAGGATAAAGCTTGAAAGGTTAATAAATAGCGCAAAAAGTTATCAGATTAGAAACATTGTTGATTAAAAACCATGAATTAATCTTTATAAGACAGGAAACAGACAGTGGCAGATTTTGAAAATCTAAGAAAAGAATATAAAGAATTTATATATAAAAGCTTCGATATTAAAGAAACCGAAGCTTCTTTTGATATAAGCTATAATTTTGAAATTCCAAATCTTTCAAGTTTTCATCCAACCTGGAGTTTTCCAAAGAAAAACAGTAGCATTACTTCTGATGATATTCTTTTAAAGAAGCTGGTTTTCCACCTTGGACTTGTTGAATTGGTAAGCTATTATAAGTGTACTTGCGCAGAAAATATCATTATAGAATGCGGGACTTTAGATGAAGAGGAAAGAGCATTTTACAAAAAACTATACTACAACGGGCTTGGGGAATTCTTTTACAGAAACAACATAATTGTAAGCCAAGATGATTTGTTTTCATGGAAATTTTCAAGTCAGGAAAAACAGATTTCAGGGAATAATTCAAATAAGGAAAAAATCTTTTTGGCAGCTTCAAAATCAGAAGATAAAAAAACAGAAGCCTTAAAATCAGCTACCAAATCAGAAGATAAAAAATTAGAAGCCTTAAAATTAAGGCCAGTAGTTTTGGTGCCTGTAGGTGGTGGAAAAGACTCTGTTGTGACTTTAGAGAAGATAAAATCAAAGGCAGAGGTTGTAACCTTTAGTATTAACAGGAGTAATGCCATAAAGAGATGTGTTGATGCTTTTTCAGAGAAAAAGGATGATTATGTGGCAGTAAGAAAACTTGACAGGAAAATAGTTGACTTGAATGCTTTAGGCTTTTTAAACGGGCATACACCTTTTTCAGCTATTGTAGCATTTTCTTCATTGATTGCTGCATATCTTACAAACTGTACCTATATTGCCCTTTCAAACGAAGCAAGTGCAAATGAAAGCTCGGTAAAGGGGCTTGAGGTAAATCACCAGTATTCAAAATCGCTTGAATTTGAAAATGATTTCAGAAATTTAAGCAGAAAAATACAAAGTGGTATTGAACCTGAGGGTAAGACAATAATAGAATATTTCAGTTACTTAAGAAATCTCTCGGAGATTATGATTGCTAAGAACTTTTCCAAGCTTGAAAAATATCACAAAGCTTTTTTAAGTTGTAATCTTGGAACAAAAAATGATCATTGGTGCTGTGAATGCGGAAAATGCCTTTTTGTATATATTATTTTGTCTCCCTTTATGACTAAAGAAAAGCTAAGAGAAATCTTTTCAGACAATTTACTTGAAAAGGAAGCTTTAATAGAAGATTTTGAAAAGATAATTGGTATAAGAGATGAAAAACCGTTTGAGTGCGTTGGCACAAGAGAAGAAGCCTTATCAGCACTCAAATACCTTTTGGATAATGGCAGGGAGGATTTGCTGTTATTACAAAGGAAGGATTATATACTAAAAAATGCAACTGATTTAAAAGAGCTGTTGCTTAAGTATACAGAAGATAATAATATACCGGACTATTTTAAAGATGATTTAGAAGATGTGGAACAGAGAGTCGCTAACAAATGATTGATTTTAACGGAAAGAAAATCTTAATATGGGGCTATGGAAGAGAAGGCAAGTCTTCAGAAAATTTCTTGAAGACTCACTTTTGTCCTGCTTTAATAGACATTTTTGAGGGAAAGCCTGAAGAACTAAAGGATGAAGGCTATGATTATGTTTTTAAAAGTCCCGGTATTCCCTATCTTGAAAAAAATCCTAAACTGATTTCTCAAACAGACATATTCCTTGACTGCTTTGGAGACAGAACTATTGGCATAACAGGGACAAAGGGTAAGAGTACAACTTCGACATTGCTTTATAAGGCATTGTCTTCATCTTCAAAGCAAAAGGTTATATTGGTTGGGAATATAGGAATTCCCTGCCTTGATTTATTTGATGAGATTGATAATAATACTTTGGTGGTTTTTGAAATGTCCTGCCATCAGCTTATGCATGCGAAAAAGTCACCGCATATTGCCATATTCCTTAATCTGTTTGAAGACCATTTAGATTGTTATAAAACAGAAAAAACTTATTTTGAGGCTAAAAGAAATATTACTGCTTTCCAGAAAGCAGGTGATATATTTATCTGCGGGGAAAATGTTCCCGGGATTAAAACGAAAGCCACAACTTATTGCATGATATCAAACAAGGTGAAGCCTTCTATGGAATATGCTGAAAGCTTTGGTGAAAAATGCGAAAAGACTTTGATTTATGCTGATGAATTGTCAGATAAGCTTGGAAGGATTTGTTTAAAGGGAGAACATAATCGGTTAAATGCTGCTTTTGTTTTGTTCATTTGTGAAAAATCAGGCGCAGATATGGAAAAAGCAAAAAAAGAGATAAAGAATTTCAGAGGACTTCCTCACAGGATGGAATATTTTAAGACAGTAAACGGAGTCCGTTTTTATGATGATTCCATTTCAACTATTCCTGAGGCAACAATAAGTGCAGTTAAAAGCATATATGGAACCAAAACTGTTATTGTTGGCGGAATGGACAGAGGAATAGATTATTCGGTTCTTGAAAGCTTTATTAGAAAAAGAAAGAAATTAAATTTTATTTTATCTTATGAATCAGGCAGCAGGATAATGTCAGAACTTACAAAGCAGGGAAATGAAAAGCTTGAAAATGTGTACCTGGTAAAGGATTTAAAAGAGGCTTCGGAACTTGCTTTTAAGATTACACCTAAAGGAAAGGCTGTTGTACTGTCACCGGCAGCTGCTTCTTACGGATATTTTAAGAATTTTGAGGAAAGAGGAGAGTATTTCAAGGCTTTAATTTGTAATGATGATTTAGCGCATTAACAATTTAAAGCGTAAATAAAAACATAAGGAAATTTAATATATAATTAGCTTGCAAATTGTATACACGTGTACTATAATATGGAAAATTTTAGAACGCCTGAAGGAAACTACGGTTAAAAAAACATTTCAGAGAGTCTGTGTGTGGTGTGAACAGACATGTAATATAACCTTTCCACTTCCTGAAGTAAGCACAACTTACTGCGTTTGTAGTGAAAGCTACGGGGTGTGCCCCTGACAGCACTTAAGAGAGGTCTTTTTAGACAATTTGGGTGGTACCGCGGAATATTTCGTCCCATATCAGTGATTGATATGGGATTTTTTGTATTCAGGAGGAAGGATGACAGGCGCACAGGTAATAGTTGAAAAATTACTTGAAAATAATGTAGATGTCGTATTTGGTTATCCGGGCAGCTCAATTCTTCCCTTGTATGATGAACTCTACAATGTTAAGGACAAAATCAATCATATCCTGACTGCCAATGAACAGGGTGCTGCACATGCGGCAGATGGTTATGCAAGAGTGACTAAAAAAGCGGGTGTAGTTATAGCAACTTCAGGACCTGGTGCAACAAACATTGTAACGGGAATTGCAACCGCACACATGGATTCGATACCTTTAGTGGTTATTACTGCTAATGTAACCAATTCAAAGTTAGGTAAAGATTCTTTTCAGGAAATTGATATATTAAGTATTACGATGCCTATAACCAAGCATAACTTTATTATAAAGGATGCAAAAGATATACCAAATGCTTTTGATATGGCATTTCACCTTGCAACAGAAGGACGAAACGGCCCTGTGCTAATTGATATAACGGGTGATGCTTTAGTTAATGAAGTTAATTTGGAAGAACTTAGCAGTAATAAGTTTTCAAGAGTATCAAAACAAAAGGATGATTTAAAGGATGAAGCAAAGCTTTTATCAACCCTGAAGCTTCTTAAAGAGGCAAAACATCCGCTTATTATTGCAGGTGGTGGAGTAAGAACTTCGAAAGCAGAAGCACAGGTAGAAGAAATAGCAAAGCTTTTTTCTATTCCGGTTGCTCATACAATGAATGGGTTGTTTACTTATAAAGAGGATATCGAAGACTTAGGTTTAGTTGGTAACTATTCTCAGGCGGCACTTAAAAGAGCATTGAAGCAATGTGATGTATTACTTGCTATAGGTACAAGATTTAGTGACAGATCCTTCCCAAGTGAGGAAGTCTTATCAAAAAAATGCAAAATAATTCATATTGATGCAGATTCAGCGGAAATAAATAAAAACTTTCTTTCAACCTTTGGTTTTGTTGGCGATGCAAAGGAAGTATTAAAAAAGCTTATTGACACTGAAATGAAGTTAAATGGCGATTATGAGAAAAAAGAAATTAAAAGTAGTAAGAAAACTTTTAGTTCACTGATCCCTAAGGAAGCTACTGATAAATATAAAAAAGAGGCATCACTTTTGTATTCTTTGAAGGAATATGTGGATTTTAAAGAAGATCTTTATATGGTCTCAGAGGTAGGACTTCATCAGATGTGTGTTGCGACATTATTTGATTATTTGCCTTCGCATTTTCTTGCAAGTGGAGGACTTGGAACAATGGGATACGGGTTGCCTGCTGCCATTGGTGCAGCAATTGCAAAACCTGGTTATAAGATTGTTACGGTATCAGGAGATGGTTGTTTCAGAATGGACCTTAATGAACTTGCAACGGTGGCAAGATACAAACTTGGAGTCATAATACTTGTCATGAATGATAAAAGGCTTGGAATGGTAAACGAAATCCAGCAGAAAAAATTTAGCGGTCATACCTACTGTACTGAATTTGATGATGGATTTTCACCAGCTAAAATTGCAAAAGCCTTTAATATTAAATCCTTTGTTACAAGAAACAAATCGGATTTGAAAAAAAGATTTAAAGAAGCCTTGGAAAGCAATGAAGCCTGCTTAATCGAAGTGCTTATTTAATAAAACAGGAACGCATAAAATAGAACGCATATGCGTTAAGTAAAAAATATTCCGGATTGGGTATAAGGAGAGCTTACAATTCGGACACTATAAGGAGGGAACAAAGATGGGAAGAGTTTATAACTTTTCAGCAGGTCCGGCAGTATTACCGGAAGAGGTTTTGAAGGAAGCAGCAGAAGAGATGCTTGACTACAAGGGTACAGGCATGAGTGTTATGGAAATGAGTCATCGATCTAAGGCTTACGAAGAAATCATCCAGACTGCAGAACAGGATCTTCGTGATCTTTTAAATATTCCTGATGATTACGAGGTACTTTTCCTTCAGGGTGGTGCTCATCAGCAGTTCGCTATGGTTCCCATGAACCTCATGAAGAATAAGGTTGCTGATTATATCGTAACAGGTCAGTGGGCAAAGAAAGCTTTTAAGGAAGCACAGATTTTTGGTAATGCAAAGTGTATTGCTTCATCAGAAGACAAGACCTTCTCTTATATTCCTGATTGTTCTGATTTGCCTATCGATGATGATGCAGATTATGTATATATTTGTGAAAACAATACAATTTACGGAACCAAGTTCAAAACTTTACCTAATACAAAGGGCAAGGTACTTGTATCTGACGTATCTTCATGCTTCTTATCAGAACCTGTTGATATTACAAAGTATGGTATTATGTATGGCGGCGTTCAGAAGAATGTAGGACCTGCAGGTGTTGTAATTGTTATCATCCGTAAAGACCTTATCACAGAAGATACTTTACCTTACACACCTACAATGCTTAAGTATAAGACACATGCAGATGCTCATTCACTTTACAATACTCCTCCCGCATATGGTATTTATATCTGCGGTAAGGTATTCAAGTGGCTGAAGAAGATGGGCGGCTTGGAAGTTATGAAGCAGAAGAACGAAGAGAAGGCTAAGATTCTCTACGATTTCCTTGATTCTTCAAAGCTTTTCAAGGGTACTGTTGTTAAGGAAGACCGTTCTTTGATGAATGTTCCTTTTGTTACAGGCGATGCTGATTTGGATGCAAAGTTTATTAAGGAAGCAAAAGCAGCAGGTTTTGAAAACTTAAAGGGACACAGAAGCGTTGGTGGTATGAGAGCCAGCATCTATAACGCTATGCCTAAGGAAGGTGTAGTTGCATTAGTTGAATTTATGAAGAAGTTTGAGGAGGAGAATGCATGAAAAAATATGCCTGCTTAAATCCTATAGCTGCAGTTGGTTTGAACCGTCTGCCTAAGGAAGATTATACAAAGGTTGAAGATGTAAATGAGGCTGAGGCTTTGCTTGTAAGAAGTGCTGTTATGCATGAAATGGAATTTTCAGATAATCTTCTTTGTGTAGCAAGAGCCGGTGCAGGTGTTAATAACATTCCTCTCGATAAGCTTGCAAAGCAGGGCGTTGTTGTATTCAATACCCCCGGTGCAAATGCAAATGGTGTTAAAGAACTTGCAATATGCGGTATGCTTCTTGCATCTCGTGATGTAGTTGGTGGTATCAATTGGGTACAGACTGTTAAGGATGATGAAAATGTTGCAAAGCTTGTTGAAAAAGGAAAATCAAAGTTTGCCGGAACAGAAATTAAGGGAAAGAAACTTGGTATTATCGGTTTAGGTGCAATTGGTGGACCTTTGGCAAATGCAGCAAGACATCTTGGAATGGAAGTTTACGGATGCGACCCTTATATTTCAGTAGATGCAGCATGGAACCTTTCAAGAGATATCAAGCATGTTAAGACAAGAGAAGAAATTTTCAAGAAGTGCGATATTATCTCAGTACATACTCCTTTGATTGAAAATGAAGATCCTAATGTAAATACCAAGAAGATGATTAATGCCGAAACAATCGGAATGATGAAGAAGGGTGTTATTATTCTTAACTTTGCACGTGATTTACTTGTTGATGATGATGCTATGCAGGAAGCTTTGGCAAGCGGTAAGGTACGTAAGTATGTTACTGACTTCCCTAATGCAAAGACCGCTGGCATGGCAGGTGTTATTGCAATACCTCATCTTGGAGCTTCAACAGAAGAATCAGAAGATAACTGCGCAGTAATGGCAGCAGATGAAATTAAGGATTTTATCGAAAACGGCAACATTACACATTCCGTAAATTATCCTTCAATGGATGCAGGTATTTGTGCAACAGAAACAAGAATTGCAATCTGCCATCTTAATGTACCTAACATGCTTGCACAGTTTGCAGGTGTATTTGCTGAATTAGGCCAGAACATCGAAAACATGTTAAATAAGTCAAAGGGCGAATATGCTTATACAATTATCGATATTAATAATCCTGCTGATGAGCTGGTAGAAAAGATTAAGGGTATTGAAGGCGTATTGAAGGTAAGAAAGGTTAAATAGTTTTATATAAAATATGTTTATACAAATATGCTTATGTAAAAAACATATAAAAGCATATAAAAAGCATGTAAAAGTCATGTTGAAAATGTAGAAAATGTAGAAAATATATAAAAACAATTTATATAAAACAAAAGATATATTATTAAAACTTATCAACAAAATTCTAAAAAATCCGCTTTGTGAATAAAACACAGAGCGGATTTTTTGGGCTTTAACTTGCTTTTAAGATAGGGATGTGATATGATAAATTGTTATGGAAGGTGACAAGATGACAGAAATTTTATTATTAAAACCGGAATTTAAAAGCATGATATGGGGCGGAAATAAGATGCGCTCTATGTTTAATTATGAAATACCTACAGAAACTACCGGTGAATGCTGGGCGGTAAGTGCTCATAAAGCAGGTGATTGTACAATCGATGGTGGCGAATTTGATGGAAAGAAGCTTTCTTTTGTATATGCTACAAACAGGGAATTATTTAACTGTGAATCAGAGGTTTTCCCTCTTTTAACTAAGATTATTGATGCTAAGGATGATTTGAGTGTTCAGGTACATCCTGATGATGAATATGCGAAGATAAACGAAAACGGCTCTTTGGGAAAGACAGAGTGCTGGTATATTGTTGACTGTGAAGAAGGCGCAGACATTGTAATAGGCCATAATGCAAAGGATAAAAAAGAACTTGAAATGCTTTGTAATGAAGGAAGATTTGACGAGCTCATAAGAAAACTTCCTTTGAAAAAAGGCGACTTTTTCCAGATTGATTCAGGAACAGTTCATGCCATAAGAAAAGGAACGGTCATACTTGAAACACAGCAAAGCTCTGATATAACTTACAGACTTTATGATTACGGCAGATTGCAAAATGGCAAACCAAGAGAATTACATTTGCAAAAAAGTATTGATGTAATCAAATGTCCTTATGAAGCACGTGAGGAAAAAAGAATTAAAGAAAAGCTTGCTTCAGGTGAGATAGAGACACTTGTTTGTAATGACTTTTACACAGTTAGACATTTTTGCGGCAAGGGTATTGCAGAAAATGAAATAAAGACAAATGATACCTTTACAATCGTAAGTGTTTTGGAAGGAAAAGGCACTTTGAAAACAAAGAGTGAAGAGCTTGAAGTTAAGAAGGGGATGCATTTTATACTTACAAATGCTGTGAAAAGCTTTACAGTATCAGGCGATATCGAAATGATTATATCAAATCCCATGAAATAGTTATTAAAGGAAAGGAACAAAAAGTATTTTACTATGAAAGGTTTTTTTAATTTAGATAATCCATTTTTCAGATTTATGTCAAAGACTTTTGATGTTTTGTGGCTTAATGTTCAATGGCTTTTTACATTTTTGTTAATTCCGGGAATACTTCTTTCAGCCACCACAAAAGAAATAGCAGGGGAAATCGTTGTAGAACCTGCATTGATGATTCTTGCTTTGGTCTTGGCTATTATTCCTTTTCCTGCTGCCTGTATCGCTATGTACTATGCAATAGCAAAGTCAGTGAGAAGAGACAGAAGCTATGTAACCAAAGAATATTGGAAATCCTTCAGACAAAACTTTGTTCAAAGCTTAGGTCTTTCAGTATTAATAATGATTATTGGCTATTTGCTTTATATTGATTTCCAGTATGCACAAAATCAGATGGAAGCGGGAACGAATATGGGAAGTATTTTATTTGGTGCATTTATGGTTATTGCTTTCCTTTTTTCAGGCACCATGATTTATGCCTTTGCCGTATTTTCCCGTTTCACAAACAGATTTTTTGTTTTATTGAGAACTTCAATGATAATAGCCTTCAGGCACATGGGCTTTACCTTCCTGATGGTGCTTGTGCTTGTTGCATGTGTAATTGGCTGTTATTTTGTTTTACCAGGACCCATCATATTCCCTGCTTTGGCAATGCTTATAATTTCTTTTATGATGGAACCAATCATGATTAAATATACTCCTGTACCGGAAGATAGTGAAGAAGAATCAGGCGAAGACAGATGGTGGCTTGAGAAATAGTATATAGTGTGAGATAAATTGTTTGGGAGAAAAAGAATGGATAGAAATGAACTTGCAAATGGATTTTTAACAGTTGTATCAGGAAATGCTAAACATCCTGAGGCTGTTATGGGACCAAAAGTTTTTGGGGATGAGGTTTTTGTAAGCTGCTATTTTCCTCGTGCATTAAGAGTAGTTTTGAGAATAGATGAAAGCAGAGAAGAATATGAGATGGAGCCTTTTGGTATAAATGGCTTTTTCACAGTTGCTATTCCTGCTGATAAAAAAGCTTATAATAAGATTCCACATTATACCTATGAAGCTAAGTATGAGGGTGGCGGAAGCTGGTTTATAAAGGATCATTATGCTTTTAATCCAACTGTAGATGAGGCAGCATATGAAGCATTTTCAAGAGGCGTAAATTATGAAATTTACAAGCTTTTGGGTGCACATGTGACTGAAATTGACGGTGTTAAAGGTGTAAGATTTGCCGTATGGGCACCGAATGCAATCAATGTCAATATAGTCGGAAATTTCAATAACTGGGAAGGCAAGCGTTTCCAGATGATTTTTAATGACCGATACGGTGTTTGGGAATTGTTTGTTCCCGGCATTGGCGAAGGACAGATTTACAAATATGAGATTAAGTCAAGCGGTGGGCTGACAGTACTTAAGTCTGACCCATATGCTTTTCATGCAGAAAAGAGACCTAATAATGCCTCTGTAGTTTTTGATATTGATAAATATAAGTGGAATGATGCAAATTATTTGAAGAAACGTGATGTTGTTGATTATAA
>JAKSSA010000020.1 GCA_024403335.1 Lachnospiraceae bacterium | reverse complement strand
ATCGGAGGTATAGTTATGAATTATACATTTACGGGAAAGAACATTGAAGTAACTGAAGCATTAAAGAGAATGGTTAAAGAAAAGTTTGGTAAGCTTGAGAAGTACTTTCTTGAGGATACTGAAATCCATGTAACCCTTAGTGTTGTAAAGACAGATCAGAAGATTGAAGTTACAATTCCGTTGAGAAATACCATGATACGTGCTGAGCAGTCAAGCGAAGATATGTATGCATCAATCGACTTAATTCAGGAAACTATTGAAAGACAGCTTAAAAAATATAAGAATAAGCTGATTGATAAGAAACAGACAGGTGGTTTGGCAGAGGAATTTGTCAATTCAAATGAAAGCGATGAGAATGAAATAAAAATCATCAAGACCAAGAAGTTTGCTGTTAAACCTATGGACGCTGAGGAGGCATGCCTTCAGATGGAATTGTTAGGACATGATTTCTTTGTTTTCAGAGATGCTTATACTGATGAGGTGAATGTTGTTTATAAGCGAAAAGATGGTAATTATGGACTTATAGAGCCGGAGTGCTAAATTCAGTGCCAAGATAATTGTATTTGATTAAGAAATGATTTGGCGGAGCGCATATGTGCTCCGTATTTTTTGTCTTGTTTTATACCTGTGAATGTGTTAATATATTATGAAGTTTTGTGTGAAATAGCACATGTAATTATCCGTATATTTCGAAAGGATTTAACAATGAAATTGTTTGATAAATGGTTTGGGACAAGAAGCCAGCGTGAAGTAAAACGCCTTTATCCAATCATCGATAAAATACATTATTATGAACCAAGATTTGAAAAAATTCCTGATGAAGAGCTTAAAAATAAGACTGTAGAATTCAAGGAAAGATATAAAAATGGTGAATCTTTGGATGCCATATTGCCTGAAGCTTTTGCTTTGGTAAAGGAAGCTACAAAGAGAACCTTAGGTACACCCCACTATGACGAGCAGCTCATTGGTGGTATTATTCTCCATCAGGGAAGAATAACCGAAATGAGAACAGGTGAAGGTAAGACTCAGACTATTGCTTTGGCTGCATATTTGAATGCACTTACAGGCGATGGAGTACATGTTGTTACTGTAAATGACTATCTTGCTTTGCGAGATTCAGAGTGGATTGGACCTATTTATGAGCTGTTAGGCTTGTCGGTAGGCTGCATTCTTAACAGTATGGACAATGATGAGAGACGTATCGCATATGCGAAGGACATTACTTACGGTACCAATAACGAGTTTGGCTTTGATTATTTGCGTGATAACATGGTTATATACAAGGAAAAGCTTGTTATGCGTGATTTGAGTTATGCCATCATCGATGAAGTTGACTCTATTTTAATTGATGAAGCAAGAACTCCTTTGATTATTTCAGGTCAAAGTGGTAAATCAACCAAGCTTTACCAGACTTGTGATATTCTTGCCTGCCAGCTGAAAAGAGGTACTGAAAAAGAACTTTCGAAGATGGATCTTATTATGGGTGAACAAAGCGCTGAAAGCGGTGATTTCATCGTAAATGAGAAAGATAAGAATGTTCATCTTACCGAAGAAGGTGTTAAGAAGGTTGAGCAGTTCTTCCAGATAGATAACCTGGCAGATGCTGAAAATTATGACATTCAGCATAATATCATTCTTGCTTTACGCGCGCATCATCTTATGTTTAAAGATAAGGATTATGTAGTTCAGGATAACCAGATTATGATTGTAGACGACTTTACAGGTCGTATTTTGCCAGGCAGACGTTTCTCAGATGGTTTGCATCAGGCGATAGAAGCAAAGGAACATGTTGAAGTTAAGCGCGAGAGTAAAACCTTGGCAACTATTACCTTCCAGAACTTCTTTAATAAATACAAGAAGAAATGCGGTCTTACAGGTACTGCATTGACAGAAGAAAGAGAATTTCGTGAGATTTACGGTATGGATGTTATTGAAGTACCGACTCATTTGCCTATAGCACGAAAAGACTTAAATGACATTGTTTTTAAGTCAAAACGCGAAAAGCTGAATGCTATTGTTCAGGAAATTATAGCAACACATGAAAAGGGACAGCCGGTTTTGGTTGGTACTATCACAATTGAAGCATCTGAAGAGCTTAGTATGCTTTTGAAGAAGCAGGGCGTTCCTCATCGTGTTTTGAATGCAAAATATCATGCTTTGGAAGCTGAGATTATTGCAGATGCCGGTCAGAAGGGTGCTGTTACAATTGCAACCAATATGGCAGGTCGTGGTACAGATATTAAGCTTGGCGAGGGCGTTGTTGAACTTGGCGGTTTAAAGATTATTGGTACTGAGCGTCACGAATCAAGACGAATTGATAATCAGCTTCGTGGTCGTGCAGGCCGTCAGGGTGATCCGGGTGAATCAAAGTTTTATATCTCACTTGAAGATAAGATGATGCGCCTTTTTGCACCTGATCGTATGATTTCAATGTTTAACATGCTTGGAATGCCGGAAGGTCAGCCTCTTGAGCATAAGATGTTAAGCTCTGCAGTTGAAAGAGCACAGAAAAAGATTGAAAATAATCATTTTGGCGTCAGAAAGAGTTTGCTTGAATATGATCAGGTAAACAATGAACAAAGAGAACTTATTTATTCAGAACGCCGTAAGGTTCTGGATGGCTTGAATATGCGTCCTTCAATTATTAATATGATGATGGAGGTTGCAACTCAGTGTGTGGATTCTGTTATTAATGAAGATATGAATCCTGCAGATTGGGATTTGGAAGAGCTTAATGAATTGCTTGTTCCGATTTTTGGAATTGAAAAGCTTACCTTTAAGCCTGAGCAGCTTAAGAATATGCGAAAGAATATGCTTATTCAGCAGCTTAAGGAAACTTTGGTCAGACTTTACGAAGAACGCGAAAGCTTATTCCCTTCAGAAGAGGTTATTCGTGAACTTGAGCGTATTATCCTTTTGAGAACCATTGACAAAAAGTGGATGGCTCATATTGACGATATGGAACAGCTTCGTACCGGTATTGGTTTGCAGGCATATGGACAGAGAAATCCTGTTATTGAATATAAGCTTGCCGGATATGACATGTTCGAGGAAATGGAACAAAGTATCGCAGAGGAAACTATTAAGACTTTGATGCATGTGAGCGTTGAACGCAAGATGGAACGTGAGGAGGTTGCAAAGATTACCGGTACAAATCGTACTGATAACTCTGTTGCAGAGCCGGTTCGTCGTACCCAAAAGAAGATTATGCCAAATGATAAGTGTCCTTGCGGTAGCGGAAAGAAGTATAAATTCTGCTGCGGAAAAAATGAACAGTAAAATTGTTATTAGATAAGGCGGTAAAAAGTGGTAGAACTTGACAATACAAAATTCGAATTAAATAACTACAGACAGCCGTTGGAAGAACTAAGTGATTCCCTCAATTTAAAAGCAAAGAAGGAACGTATTGAAGAAATCGACGGTATTATGCAGGAGGACGGATTTTGGGATTCTGTTGCAAAATCTCAGGAGTATGTCAAAGAACTTAAAAATCTTAAGGATGATGTTCAGGAATATGACACCTTAGTTCAGGAATTTGAAGATGTAGAAACCTTTCTTGAAATGGGATATGAGTCAAATGATCCTGAATTGATACCTGAGGTTTTGGAAAGCTTAAGAATATTTAAAGAGCATTTTGAAACCGTAAGACTTGGTACTTTATTATCAGGTGAATATGATAAGGAAGGCGCTATTTTAACACTTCATGCAGGTGCAGGTGGTACGGAAAGCTGCGACTGGGCCTCAATGCTTTGCAGAATGTATCAGCGCTTTGCTGATAAAAAAGGTTATAAAGTTACAATGCTTGATTTCCTTGATGGTGATGAAGCAGGTTATAAATCTGTGACCTTGGAAATTTCGGGATTAAATGCATATGGTTATCTTAAATCAGAGCATGGTATTCACAGACTTGTAAGAATATCACCCTTTAATGCAGCAGGCAAACGTCAGACATCCTTCGTTTCCTGTGATGTAATGCCTGATATTGAAGAGGACTTGGATGTTGAAATTAACGAAGATGATATCAAGGTTGATGTTTACAGATCAAGCGGTGCAGGTGGACAGCATATTAATAAAACTTCATCTGCTGTGCGAGTAACACATATTCCTACCGGCATTATAGTTAATTGCCAGAATGAAAGATCTCATTTCCAAAACCTTGATAAGGCAATGCAGATGTTGAAAGCAAAGCTTTATTTGCTCAAGCAGGAAGAAAATGCCGATAAACAGGCTGGCATAAGAGGTGAATCAAAGAACATTAATTTCGGAAGTCAGATAAGGTCTTATGTTTTACAGCCCTACACTCTTGTAAAGGATCACAGAACTGATTGCGAGGTTGGTAGTGCGCAGTCTGTGCTTGACGGAAATTTAGACCCGTTTATCAATGCATATCTTGCATATATTAATAAAAAGAACTGACGGTTAGCAGCAAAGAAGCTGCAGAGAAAGGAGCTACAATGCAACAGGTTATTTTCGAAATCGCAGGAAATGAATATGGGCTTGATATACGTTATATCAATGGAATTGAAACTGTATCACAGGTTACTCCTGTGCCCAATTCACCGGTTAATGTGCTTGGTATTTTGAATCTCAGAGGAAATGTTTTGCCGGTTTACAGTCTCAGGGCAAGATTCAATCTTCCTGAGGTTAATGATACCAATGAGACAAAGCTTATTGTAACTAAGTGCGCTAATACTGAGGTAGCATTCAAAGCGGATAAAGTTATTGGAATTGAAAATTTCGCAGAGAAGGAAATTCTTGAAACTCCTAAAGTTTTAATCAACAGCCAAACCCGTTTCTTCACAAATGTTCTTAACAGAAATGGTAAGCTTATTATGTTGATTGATCAGGATGTTATTTTTGATCCTAAAGAAGCAGAAATTTTAGAGAACTTAAGACAGCAGGATTAATATATTGCCACTTGTTTTTAGTGGCATTTTTTGGAGGAAAAATAGTATGAAAGACGAGTTAAGAGCATTTTGTGAGTCATTTATAAGAAACAGGGACATTATAAAGTCAACCTTTAAAATGGAAAATGCGACAGTCGCAACAGTATGTGCAAACAGATTTGCCAAGCTTGGTATTGATGCAGATGCTGAGAAGCTGAAGGAATGCAGAAGGATACTTAGAGAGAAGACTGGTGTTTTTTCAAATTTTAGGGGTACTCTTGAGCTTCCCATAACAACAATGATGGCAAGCAAAACAAGTTCTGAGGCTTTTCTTGAAAGAACTATTGAAATTTACAATGAATTAAAAGCAGCCTTTCACTCAAGTACTCATCTTATTATGGCTGCAGCAGCAATGGCTGAAATGGTGCCAAGTGGCGATGTTTCAGACAGAATTGCAAGAGGAAAAGAAATCTATAACAGAATGAAGAAGGAACATTCTTTCCTTACAAATTACGAGGATACTATTTTTGCAATGCTTCTTGCATTCTCAGAAAAGGATATTGATACATTAATAAATGAACAGGAAGTAGCTTTTAAAACATTAAAGGAAAGCATTAAGCCTGATTTGAACTCCTTGCAGAGTGCAACTCATATTCTTTCAATAACAAATGGTGAAATTGAAGACAAATGTATGAAAATTAATGAAATATTCACCAATTTGAAGAATAATGGAAGAAAGTACAGCAAATATTATGAATTCCCTGTACTTGCTGTTTTAGCAGACAGCGATATGTCAGCTTATGATGTAGTGATGGATATGCTTGATGCAGATGCTTTTCTTGCTACTCAAAAGGGATATGGCTTCTTTGGTGTGACTAAAGATGTCAGACTTATGCATGCGGCCTTACTTGTGTCTGATATGATAAGCGGAAACGAGATTTCAGATAATGGAATCGCTGATATTACTACTCTTGCAGAGACTTTGGCTATGGTGGCAGCTGAACAGGCTACAACTGCTGCAATTTTAGTAAGCATAACAGCTTCAACTTCTGTTACTCATTGATTTTTGCCTGCGCCTTTTTCATGAAGCTATAAATAGAAGAAAAAAGAGAAGAAAAATGGAAATAATAATAGATGCAATAGTAGAAGTAATAGCTGAAGTAGTAAGTGAAGTAGTAAATGTTGTAATAAAAAAGAATAAGCAAAGAAAAAGATAATGTGTAATTTAATATAGCTTGAATATAGTTTGAATAAGCTTGAATGGGCTTGAATGAAGAAGGAATAAACGAACATTTTACAAACAAATGTTCGTTTTTCTTTACTTTTGTTTATATATATGGTAGAATAATACGATTATCGGATGTTGGAAATATCGAGAATATGAGCAAAGATTTGTCCTAAAGATTTGTATGAAATTGTTATAATAAATGGTGATAAAATGTCAGGATTTGAAAAAGCTAAATTTATACTTCATTCAGAATATAAACCCACAGGCGACCAGCCGGAGGCTATTTCACAACTTGTAAAGGGCTTTGAAGAGGGTAATCAGTTTGAAACACTGCTTGGTGTTACAGGCTCCGGTAAGACCTTTACTATGGCTAATGTTATTAAAGAACTTGGCTTGCCAACTATTATCATTTCTCACAATAAGACCTTAGCAACTCAGACCTATTCTGAAATGAAGGAATTTTTCCCTGAGAATGCAGTTGAGTATTTTGTTTCTTATTATGATTATTATCAGCCTGAAGCCTATGTTCCTCAAACTGATACTTTTATTGAAAAAGATTCATCAATAAATGAAGAAATTGACAGATTGAGAAATTCTGCAACTGCTGCATTGGTAGAAAGAAATGATGTTATTATTGTAGCCAGTGTTTCCTGTATTTATGGTCTTGGAAGTCCGGTTGACTATAAGACCATGAGACTTTCATTACGCCCTGGTATGGTTAAGGACAGAGATGAGATAATAAAGCAGCTTATAAATATCCAATATACAAGAAATGAATTCGATTTTAACAGAGGTACTTTCAGAGTCAGAGGGGATGTTGTGGAAATATTCCCTGTTGAAGCTGAAAATATGGCTTATAGAATTGAGTTTTTTGGTGACGAAATTGACAAAATATCATTATTCGAAGTTGTTACAGGCGTTGTAAAAGCAGAACTTAAGCACGCACTCATATTCCCTGCTTCACAGTATGTTGTAGCTCCTGAAAAAATGGAGAGAGCAATTAATGCAATTGAAGAGGAAATGGAAGAAAGAGTTGACTTCTTTAAAAGAGAAGACAAGCTGTTAGAGGCACAACGAATAAAGGAAAGAACAAGTTTTGATATAGAAATGCTTCGTGAATCGGGTTTTTGCTCAGGAATAGAGAATTACTCAAGACATCTTGCCGGAAATCCTGCAGGTACTCCTCCGTCAACCTTACTAGATTATTTTCCACCTGATTTTCTGATTATTATAGATGAGTCGCATATTACAATTCCTCAGGTAAGAGGTATGTATAATGCAGACAGGTCGCGAAAAGAGACTTTGGTGGATTATGGATTTCGTCTGCCGTCTGCAAAGGATAACAGACCATTGACTTTTGATGAGTTTGAAGATCATATAGCAAGAATGCTTTTTGTGTCAGCTACTCCTTCAGATTATGAACAAAGCCATGAGATGTTAAGGGCACAACAGGTTATAAGACCGACAGGACTTCTTGATCCTGAAATAACAGTTAAGCCTTCAGAGGGACAAATTGATGACTTGATTGGTGAAATAAAAAAAGAGACTGCAAAGAAAAATAAAGTACTTGTTACGACCTTGACTAAACGAATGGCGGAAAATTTGACCTCTTATTTAAAGGAGGTTGGAATAAGAGTGGAATATCTGCATTCTGATATTTCCACCCTTGAGAGATCAGAGATTATAAGGAATATGCGACTTGACGAGTTTGATGTATTAGTAGGTATCAATTTGTTGAGAGAGGGTTTGGATATTCCGGAGGTAGGACTTGTTGCGATAGTTGATGCCGATAAAGAAGGTTTTCTTCGTTCTGAGACTTCACTTATACAGACAGTGGGAAGAGCAGCAAGAAATGCAGAAGGAAGAGTTATTATGTATGCGGATAAGATAACAGATTCGATGCATAAAGCAATATCAGAAACTAACAGAAGAAGAGCAATACAGGAAGCATATAATAAGGCCAATGGTATTACTCCTACAACAATTAAAAAGGCAGTAAGAGAGCTTATCAGTATTTCAAAAAGAGTTGTTGCTGCAAAATCGCTTGTTGCAAAGGACTTTGAGTCTATGTCAAAGAATGAGCTTATTAAGTTAGCAGAAAATCTTCGTAAGGAAATGCGCAAGAAAGCTGCAGAACTTAATTTTGAAGAAGCAATGGTTTTACGCGATAAACTAAAAGAATGTGAAAAACAGATGAATCAGTAAAACTCATATTTGGGTTAAGAATATATACGAAAAGCTTTAGCAAAGACAGGAAAAATATGATTAACAGAAGTGATAAATATATAAAAATACGCGGTGCAAGAGAAAACAACTTGAAATCTTTGGACGTTGATATACCAAGAGAACAGTTTGTTGTATTAACAGGATTATCAGGTTCGGGAAAGTCTTCTCTTGCCTTTGATACCATATATGCCGAAGGACAGCGTAAGTATATGGAGTCTATATCTTCCTATGCAAGACAGTTCCTTGGAGTTATGGACAAACCTGATGTGGAGAGCATAGAAGGTCTTTCACCTGCAATCAGTATTGATCAGAAATCAACCAATAAAAATCCCCGTTCAACAGTTGGTACTGTTACGGAGATATATGATTATTTCCGCTTACTTTTTGCAAGAATAGGTATACCTCACTGCCCTGAGTGTGGCAAGGAGATTAAGAAGCAGAGTGTTGACCAGATGGTAAATGAATTGATGCAGTTACCTGAAAGAACCAAAATAATGCTTTTGTCACCTGTTGTAAGAGGCAGAAAGGGTGAACACAGTAAAGTGTTTGAGCATGCCAGAAAAAGTGGTTTTGTACGTGTAAGAGTTGACGGAAACAACTATGAGCTTTCTGAAGATATAAAGCTTGATAAGAATATTAAGCATAATATTGAAATAGTAGTAGACAGACTTGTAATTAAGCCTGATCTTGAAAGACGACTTACGGATTCAATTGAAACTGCTTTAAAGATGTCAGAAGGCGTTTTAATGGTTGAAATACCTGATGAGAGAACAATTACTTTTAGCGAGAGCTTTTCATGCCCTGATTGTGGAATAAGTATATCTGAAATTGAACCGCGAAGCTTTTCATTTAATAATCCTTTTGGAGCATGTCCTGTATGTAACGGTCTTGGCGTTAAGATGGAATTTTCAAAGGATCTGATAATGCCTGATACTTCCATGAGTATTATGGATGGGTTAATTGCAGCACCAGGCTGGGCTTCTGCGAATGATCCTAAAAGTTTTTCGCATTGCACATTAAAGGCGTTAGCTGAAAGATACAAATTTTCTTTGTATACACCATTTGATGAATATCCTGAAAAAATCAAGAATATAATTCTTTACGGCACAGGTGGTGAAAAGGTTACAGTACATTACTTTGGCTCACGCGGCGAAGGTTTTTATGATATTCCTTTTGAGGGTGTTATAGAAAATATTAGAAGAAGATATCGTGAGACTTTCTCTGAAAGAGGAAAAGAAGAATATGAGAAGCTTATGGAAATTAAGTTCTGTGAAAGCTGTAATGGAAAGAAGCTTCGTAAGGAAAGCTTGTCAGTTACGGTTGGAGATAAGAATATCGCAGAGGTTTCAGATCTTTCAATTGAGAACTTACAAATTTTCTTAAATGAACTTAAATTGAATTCTATTCAGCAGCAGATTGGCGAATTACTTTTGAAGGAGATTAAGTCAAGAGTAACCTTTTTGATGGATGTTGGCTTATCATATCTTTCTTTATCACGCCAGACAGCATCTTTGTCAGGAGGTGAAGCACAAAGAATTCGTCTTGCTACACAGATAGGCTCAGGTTTAGTTGGAGTAACTTATATTCTTGACGAGCCAAGCATTGGTTTACATCAGAGGGATAATGATAAACTTCTTGCTTCATTAAGACATTTACGCGATATAGGAAACAGTCTTATTGTAGTTGAACATGACGAAGATACAATGCTTCAGGCAGATTGTATTGTTGATATCGGTCCCGGTGCAGGTGATGATGGCGGTAGAGTTGTTGCAATGGGAGCTGCCGAAGAAATCTGTAAAGTGGAAGAATCAATTACCGGTGCATACTTAAGTGGAAGAATTAAGATACAGGTTCCTTCTGAAAGAAGAGCTCCTAAGGGCTTTATAAAAATAAAAGGCGCTAAGGAACACAACCTTAAAAATATTGATGTTGATATTCCTCTTGGAGTACTTACACTCGTGACAGGTGTTTCAGGTTCCGGAAAGAGCTCACTTGTAAATGAAATCCTTTATAAGGCACTGGCAAGGAAGCTTAACAGGTCTTTGGTTATTCCCGGTAAATATGACTCGATTGAGGGTATAGAAATGCTTGATAAGGTTATTGACATTGATCAGTCACCTATAGGCAAGACACCAAGATCTAATCCTGCAACCTATACAGGCGCATTTGACTGCATAAGAGATTTATTTGCAACTACAAAGGATGCGAAGGAAAGAGGATATCAGAAGGGAAGGTTCAGCTTTAATGTTAAAGGTGGACGCTGTGAGACCTGCGGAGGTGCAGGAATTATCAAAATTGAGATGAACTTCCTGCCGGATGTTTATGTTACCTGCCAGGATTGTCAGGGAAAGAGATATAATCGCGAAACCTTAGAGGTAAAATATAAAGGAAAGAATATCTTTGACGTTTTGGAAATGCGCATTTCAGAAGCCGTTGAATTTTTCCAGAATGTCCCAATGATATATAACAAGATTAAAACATTAAATGAAGTCGGGCTTGGATATCTTAAGCTTGGACATCCTTCTACTTCTCTTTCAGGTGGAGAGGCACAGCGAATTAAGCTTGCGACAGAGTTGTCAAAAAGGTCAACAGGTAAGACAATTTACATACTTGATGAGCCTACAACAGGCCTTCATTTTGCTGATGTACACAGGCTCATTGAGATGCTTAATCGACTTGCCGAAAACGGAAATACAGTCGTAGTAATTGAACATAATCTTGATGTTATAAAAAATGCGGATTATATAATTGACTTAGGACCTGAAGGCGGTGACAGAGGTGGCACGATTATTGCAGTTGGTACACCTGAAAAAATAGTTGAGAACAAAAAATCATATACCGGAATATATCTTAAAAAATACCTTAATTGATTTCTGAAGGACTGATTTCCGGGAGATTGATTTCTGAAAGGGTTGATTTCTGGGAGAATGATTTCTAAAAGACTGATTCCTGGAAGACTGATTTCTGGGAGATTGATTTCTAAAAGACTGGTTCCCGGAAGAGGGATTTTTGATGTATATATTTCTGAAAGATTTATTTCTTGATAACTAATAAGATTATTATAGTATGAAATTTAATAAACAGGTGAAAAACAGAATAAATTATATGAGAAAACATAGCATGCTTACTATATGTGCCGGCTTGTTTTCGGTATTTATATTTTTGCTGCTTTTTTCCTGCTTTGGTACTTTTAATAGTGCGATGGCAGCATCAGCAGTTGTAAAGGTTGCTGATGTTGAAATAAAAGGCAAAGTATTTGAGGAAATAACGCCTGTTAATGTTACAATTGATGTCGAAGGAGTTACTTTTTCAGAATATACAAGTACAGCCGGCTTTGACTGGATTGATTATTTGAACCTGCCCAAAGGACTAAGTGCAACAAAAATCTACTGGTCACGAAACAGCATTGTTTTAAGGATTTCCGGCACTCCGATTGAAGGAAGCAGTGAAAACTTAGTGGTGAGCTTGCCTTATATTGCCATTAAAGAGCTTATTGGGCAGTACAACCCAAGCAAATCACTGGAAATCTGCATGACCTCTGAAATAAATGAATATGCGGTTGTTGATATCGAAAAGATTAAAGTTGAGAGTATTGAAGTTCCATCAGCGAAATCGATAACCTATGGCGATAAAATGGGAAGTGTCAGGTTTACTGATTATACCAAAGAAGGTGTAACATTAAGCATAGTGAATGCCAATGAGGTTCCTAATGCAGGAAAGAATTATGTAATTGTTAAGCTTTTGTATGACAATGTTAATTCACATGATTATTCATCAATTGCGGGCTTCTTAGAAGAGGATGATTCGCTTTTAGTAAGTATTCCTGTCACGGTAAAGCCAAGAAAACTTGTTTATGCGTCAGGTTCTGCTGAGAAGAAATATGATGGTACAAGTCTTGTCTGCAAAGATGTAATACTTGAGAGTGGAAAATTGGTCGAAGGTGATGCGATAAATGTTGTGCCTTATGGCATGATTCTTGGTATTGGTGAGGTGCCAAATCATTGCTACATTCTTCCAGAAGATAATACTATTTTGGAAAATTATGATATTCAGATAAAACCAGGTATCTTAAAAATGACAATAGGTACCAGAAATTATCGCCCTGATCCTGTTAAAAGTGATGAAACCATTTTTGGAAAGCAGGATGGTGAGATAAGGAATCTGACTTCGGAAATGGAATATTCTTTGGATAATATCAATTTCTTTGCAGTTGATGGAGATAAATTGTCTGATTTAGAGGCTGGTACATATTATTTGAGATATAAAAACAATGGTTTTTATGAAGCGTCGGATTCGACAAAGGTTGATATTTTGCCTGGAAGGAAGCTTAAAATTGCTTTCTTTACAGATAATGAAGTGATAGCTGTAAGAGAAACACAGTATGAGGGAATTGTTAATGATATTCCTGAAATCCCTGAAAAAGAAGGCTTTGACAGAAAGTCACCTGTGTGGGACAGAGATTTAACAGAAAAGATTACAGAAGATACTCCTGTTTATGCAATTTATTATCAGAATATATATTTTATAACATATGAGCTTAATGGTGGTGAAATTAAAGAAGATACTACAACCTTTTTCAGAACAGGAGATGTGATAACTTATCCGACAGCTTTAAGGAAAAAAGGTGAAAAGTTTGCCGGCTTTTATGATAATCCGATGTTTGAAGGAGATGTGTTATCCGGATTGCCTTCTGGAGCAAAAAATGACATAATCCTTTACGCTAAGTGGATTGAATGCGAACATGATGAGGATTTTGAAGAGGCAACATGTCTTAAGAGAGCGCATTGCAATATATGTGATGAGGACTTCGGATTAATTAAAGAACATGAATGGGATAGTGTTCCTACAATGGTGAGTGAAGGACATGCAATTTTGTGCAAGTTTGGCTGTGGCACTATCAAGGAAGGTTCTTTTGAAGAACATTTCATTGAACAATTGTCTGAATTTGATGAGGATAAGCATAAAGGAATTTGCATATGCGGCTATTATGAAATTTTGGAACATGAGATGTTTATTGAAAATATAGAAGAAAAAGATTCTCATGTTAAAAAATGTGCTTGTGGTTTTGAGATTTTGGAAGCTCACAGCTTTAGTGAATGGAGTGCAACAATTGACGAAGCTTTTGTTGGCCATGAAAGAAAATGTATATGTGGTTTTATCGAAAAAGAAAGCCATGTTGTAGATGAGTGGAAAGAAATTATTTCTCCTACAATATCTTCAGAAGGAACGAGCGAAGGTGTTTGTTTAGTTTGTGATACAATGGTTTATGAAATTGTGCCTAAGCTTGAAGTGACACCAATTCCAACAAAGGCAGTAGAACCGACTCCCACTCCGATTGTTATTGTTGATGACATTCAGGAAAATAAGGACATATGGTCGCAGATTAATGAAATATTTGATTTTGACGAATTCTTTAATAAGTTGAAAAACAAAGACCAATATGCGATTATTATAGCAGCAGCGGTTTCAGGTGGATTGCTGGCAGTTTTGTTAAATGTTATTATCATATGTGTAGTTGTTAAGGGCAGAAAGAGGCGTAAGAATGATAACACAAAGAATTCACTCAATTGATGAGCTTCTTCATTTTGTAAATGATTTAAATGAAAAGCATGGTGACAGATTATGGTACAGGGGAGATGAGAATGCGAAGAACCCTTTGGTTCCGTCAATTCACAGAACAAAAAAGCGTATAGAAGCAGAAAGATTTCTTGCAAATGACTTTTATATAAGAGCTAAACAGATTATGGACAATCCGCCTGCAAAGAAGGATTATTCGGGCTGGGTGGCACTAATGCAGCATTACGGACTTCCTACAAGAATGCTTGACTGGTCAAAGTCGCCTTTAATAGCAGTTTTCTTTGCGGTTGAAACTTACAAGGAATATCCTAAGATGGATTCGGTTGTATGGGTTTTAGTACCGAGTAAGTTAAATGAGAAGATGGGCTTTGGAGATTGTGTTTATCCTTTAGATGCTGAAACTACGCAGGAAATGCTTTTGCCTGCATTTAAGCACAACCATCATAACCCGGAATTGGTTGACAGAATTTTGGCCTGCAGTTCTGTAAATAACAATTTGAGAATGTATTCGCAGCAGTCAAATTTTACGGTTCATAATTCATTGAAAAAACTTGAAGATATCTGTGATGAGGATATGCTTTATAAAATAGTAATTCCTGCTAACAAAAAGGAATATTTTATTGACAGCCTTCGTGTATTTGGCATTACGGAAAGTTTTATTTATCCTGATTTGGAACATCTTTCAAATGAATTGAAAGACACATATGGCATTTAATTAAAAAGTGGAGTTTGTCTGATGGAAAAAAGTAAAAAATGGAAAATTTCAAAGAATACTTTAATGAAAATACTGACAAGTTATTTATATTTGCTCCCGGCGCTTGTCTTTCTTGGAGTATTTATGATTTACCCTTTGGTTGATGTTTTTGTGTATTCCTTTGAGGAAGGCTATAATTCTGCAGCACAGTCATTTTTCGGAGTTGGTACCTATAATTATTCTTATGTTTTGCGGGATGAATATTTTATTCAGGCTTTGAAAAATACGATTATTCTTGTAGTAATTACTGTCCCTGTATCTACAGGACTCGGATTGCTGATTGCGCTTGCACTTAATTCAATTAAAGCACTGAGGGACTTGTTTCAGACAGTATTCTTTTTACCCTATGTAACAAATACCCTGGCTGTAGGTCTGGTATTTATGATTCTTTTTAAGAAGACACCATATTCTGAAGGCATGGTAAATATGCTGATTGGATTGTTTGGCGGAAATTCGGTTGATTTTATCGACGGACCTTATTGGGCAAAGATGTTTGTTCTTTGCTTTTACACAATATGGATTGTACTTCCTTTTAAGATTTTAATTCTCACAAGTGCCCTTGCTTCAGTAAATCAAAATTATTATAATGCGGCGAAGGTTGATGGTACGAGGAAGGGAAGAATATTTTTAAGAATTACACTTCCCATGATTTCACCTATGCTTTTTTATCTGATAATTACCGGCTTTATTGGCGCATTTAAAGCCTATAGTGATTCCGTTGCATTGTTTGGAACAAATCTTAATGCCGCAGGAATGAATACCATTGTAGGATATGTATATGACATGCTATATGGAAATTCGGGTGGCTATCCTTCCTATGCTTCGGCAGCAGCTATTATTTTGTTTGCCGTTGTACTTACAATAACCTGTATCAATTTGATTGTCAGCAGGAAGTATGTACATTACAAATAATTTTTTGCGGATTGCACATCTTGTGTAAATCACAAGCAAGTTTAAGTAAATTATAGTATTTTATGTATATAGGAATTAAGTTTAAGTAAATTACAGTATTCTTATGTATATAGGAATTAAGTTTAAGTAAATTACAGTATTCTTATGTATGTAGGATGCAAGTTCAAGTAAATTGCAGTATTCTTATGTATATAGCGTACAATTTAAGGTGTATTGCAGATTTATACATACTTAAAAAATCGGGTTTTAAATGGATGATGTTAAAACTGTATTTTATCGGAGAGTATATGGAAAACTATTCTAAAATAAAAACAAAAGCAAATTTCAGGCACAATTTAGGAAAGACACTGACTTATATGTTGCTTGGAATATGGGGAATTATTGTATTATTTCCGTTTTATTGGATGATACTTAGCTCTTTAAAAAGTTATGCAGCCTATAATGGTGAATATGTGCCGAAGTTTTATACACTTTCACCGACATTAAGAAATTATATAGATGCATTTACGACTGTTAATCTTGCGAAGTATTTATTAAATACGGTTATTTTTACTGTTGCAACGACTGCATTAATGGTACTTGTCATAACATTAGCTGCCTTTGCTTTTGCAAGACTTGAATTCCCTGGAAGAGACTTGATTTTTACTCTTTTCCTGGCCTTGATGATGATTCCAACAGAACTTGTTGTAATTACAAACTTTGTTACAATTACGAATCTTGATTTGAGAAATACGTTCCTTGGGTTGATTTTGCCGTCCGTAACCTCGGTATTTTATATATATCTTTTGAAAGAAAATTTTGCACAGATACCAAATGAACTTTATCTTGCTGCAAAAGTTGACGGAACAAAGGATATTAAGTATTTGTTTAAGGTTATGATTCCAATATGCAGACCGACGATGGTTACGGTTATCATTCTTAAAGTAATTGAATGCTGGAATTTGTTTGTTTGGCCAAGACTTATTACTGATGATCCTGCTTATTTCCTTGTCTCAAATGGTATTCAGGAGATAAGAGAAAATGGTTTTGGACGAGAAAATATTCCTGCCATGATGGCAGCAGTTGTGGTCATTTCACTTCCGTTAATTATTCTTTTCCTTTGCTTCAGAAAAAAGGTAATGGAAGGTGTATCGAGAGGAGGTACAAAGGGATGATGAATAAGCGCATATTTTTATTGTCTTTTGTATTTACGCTTTTTGTTATGATTTTAACAGGCTGTCATGGCTCACATGGGCTTGAAGCTTTCGAAATACCAGAGAACTTCGATGAGAGCAAGCAATACGAGATTACCTTCTGGGCTAAGAATGATACTAATGTAACACAGACTCAGATTTACAGAAAAGCAATAGATTCATTCCAAAAGCTGTATCCTAACATAAAGGTTAATATAAGATTATATACAGATTATGGAAAAATCTATAACGATGTTATAACAAATATAGCAACTAATACTACTCCTAATGTATGTATAACATATCCGGATCATATAGCTACATATCTTTCCGGTATTAATATATGCGTTCCTCTTGATGAATTGATGGATAATAAAGAATATGGTCTTAATGGCTCGAAGCTTAAATTTGATTCGCCAAAGAGAGAAGAAATAATAGGAAAGTTTCTTGATGACTGTAAAATTCATGGTGAATATTATGCAATTCCTTTTATGCGCTCAACGGAAGCCTGTTATGTAAACAAAACTTTTGTTGAAGCATTAGGATATACTCTTCCTGAAAAGCTTACATGGGATTTTATCTGGGAGGTATCTGATGCTGCACTTGAGAAGAATGATGACGGTACCTATAAAATAAATGGACAAAATGTTTTGATACCATGCATTTATAAGTCTACTGATAATATGATGATCCAGATGCTTAAACAAAAGGACGAGAAGTACTCAACAGAAGACGGCGAGGTTTTTTTGTTTAATGATACAACAAAGGATTTCCTTAAAGAAATATCAGGACATTTTCTTAGCGGAGCATTTTCAACCTTTAAAATATCAAGCTATCCTGCTAATTTCTTAAATGCAGGTCAGTGTATATTTGCAATAGATTCTACTGCAGGGTCTACATGGATGGGAAGCAAGGCACCGCTTTCAGATATAAGTGAGGATTCAATTGTTGACTTTGAAACTGAAGTCATGGTTATTCCACAGTATAATCCTGAAACACCTTACATGATTTCACAGGGACCATCTGTTTGTATTTTCAACAAATCAGATGCAGGCGAGGTAATGGCATCATGGTTATTTGCACAATATCTTCTTACAAATGAAGTTCAGATTGCATATGCCCAAACCGAAGGTTATGTTCCTGTAACTTTAAAAGCACAAAATGATCCTTCTTATGTAGATTATCTTTCAAGAGGTGGAGAAGATAACAGTTTATATTATGATGTTAAGCTTAAGGCTTCAAAGCTTTTGATTGATAATATGCAAAACACCTTTGTAACCCCTGTTTTCAATGGGTCGGCTTCATTAAGAGATGCCGCAGGGCAGATGATAGAAGACACAGGAAAGGCTGTAAGGCGTAACCAGATTAAAAGCGAAGAGTATTATGATGATTTGTTTAAATCCGTTACAGCTCTTTACAGGCTTGATTCAAAAAGCAACCAGGGTCTTAAAAAGAAAGAACTTGGTGATATGCCAGGCGAAGCTGTGGCACTGATTGCAATTTTGATTACAGTATGGGTTTTGCTTATCACTTACGCCATAACTTCAAGGGTAAAAAATAAAAAGCACTAAATTGTATAAAAATAGCATTTCAAGCTTAATAATTTTAGTAGAATTGTACATTGCTTTTTATTTTTTTCGGAGTATAATTACATTGGAAATGATGGACTAGCAGGTTCATTAGAAAAAGGAGAGGATTTATGAAAAAGTTTTTTGCATTTTTAATGGTTGCAGCTTTAGTTCTTTCAATGGCAGGCTGTGGTGAAGATGTTAATGCAAAGTCAGCAGGTACTATGACCTTTGCACAGTATGATGCAGCTAATCTTGACTCAGAAGTAACAATTGAAGGATACCTTCAGGCAAAGCAGAAGTTCAATGCTGAATATGGCAATACTTCACTTTACATTCAGGATGGTGAAGGCGCATATTTCGTATACAGAATCGCTTGCGATCAGGCTAAGTACGATAGCTGGAAGGTTGGTTCTAAGGTAAAGGTAACTGGCTTTAAGGCTGAATGGTCAGGCGAGGTTGAAATTGCTGATGCTTCTTCAATCGAAGTATTAAAGGGAGAAAAGATTTTTGATGCTAAGGATGTTACTTCTTTACTTGGTTCAGCAGATTTAGTTAAGGACCAGAATAAGAAAGTTGTATTTAAGGGTATGACAGTTGAAGCAAGCAAGAATTCTGACGGACAGGATGTTGCATTCCTTTACAACTGGGATGGCTCAGGCGAAGAAGGTAGCGATCTTTATTTCAATGTATCTGTAAATGGTAAGACCTATAATTTCTGTGTTGAAACAGATCTTTGTGGTAAGGATACAGATGTTTACAAGGCAGTTAAGAATCTTAAGATTGGTGATAAGGTTGATGTTGAAGGTTTCCTTTATTGGTACAATGGAGCAAATCCTCATGTAACATCAGTTAAGGTTAAGTAATTTAAAAACCTTATACTATTAACAGATTGATATTTGCTTAAGGCTTGTCGAAAGGCAGGCCTTTTTTAGTACTAAAATACCACTACATAAATTGTGAAATATTGTTGTACATTCACGGAAATGTGATATAATATATTTGTATAAATTTACAATGAGTTAATCTTGGCTTATTTTTCGTAGTGGTGGAGATGTTATGGATAACATAAGTGTTAAGGAAAACAAAAGAAAACTGCTGATTGTTGAAGATGATTTGGTTGGGCAAAATATTTTGGCCAGAAGCTTCAAAGACGAATACGAGGTTTATAAAGCTGATAACGGAATCGAAGCATTGAAAACGCTTCGTACAGTAGGTGATATAGATCTTGTTTTGTTGGATTGGATAATGCCTGAGGTTGATGGTGAGCAGGTATTAAAAGCAATGCGAAGTGATGAGAAGCTTGCTTCGGTTCCTGTTGTAGTTGTAACAGGTCTTAAAGATGAAGAAACACAGCTTAAAGCACTTGATTATGGCGTTGAGGACTTTGTTGCAAAACCTTATAATGTGAAAATAATTGCAAAACGCGTGGAAAATATTATGCGCCGTTTAAAAGTTGCGCAAATGAAGGCAGATAAGGATCCACTTTTAAATATTTTACAGGTTGAGTATATTGATTCTTTAACTAATATTTATAATAATACCGGATTTAATGAGTATACCGGTGAAATGCTAAAGAAAAATCCTGATAAGAGATTTACTGTCTTAAGATGGAATGTTGATCGTTTTAAGGCATATAACAGCTTGAAAGGAAATAAAGCAGGTAATACTTTCCTTTGGCGAGTAGGTGAAATTCTCCAAAATTGGAAAGCAGTGGGCGAGTTTACTTATGGTCATGTTGGAGCCGATCATTTTGTATGCTGCTTTGAAAGTGAAAAAAACAGCGTAGATGATGTTGTTACATGGATTTGTAATGAGGTTAATGAAATATCAAATGATTATTCCTTTAGCCTTCGTTTTGGTGTTTGTTACAAGGAACCTGGTTCAGAAAATGCTTCTGTTGCAGAGCTTTGTGATAAGGCATATCTTGCAATTCAGTCTGTTAAAAATCATTACAGCAAGCGTGTAGGCTACTATGATAAAAAAATGATGGAGGAACTTATTCATGAACAGCAGATAAGTGGCGATATGCATCTTGCTTTAAAGAATGGGGAATTTGTTGTTTATTTTCAGCCACAGCATAATTATGCCATCAATTCAGTTCATGGTGCAGAAGCGTTGGTAAGATGGAAGAAGCCAGATGGACAATTGGTTTCTCCGGATCAGTTCATCCCTATTTTTGAGCGCAACAAATTTATTGTAGAGGTTGATAAGTTTGTTTGGGAAAAGGTTTTTGAATATCAGAAAAAATGGATTGATGAGTCGCTTAATGTAGTTCCGATTTCAGTTAATATTTCACGAACTGATATTTATGAATCAGATGTTTGCAAGACCTTTAGTGAGCTGTTGAAAAAATATGAAATTGATCCTCATTATATAAGAGTTGAAATTACAGAATCGATGTATGGTGATGAAGCCGGCAGTGATGATGAAAGTCGTATTATTTCAACTGTAAAGAAATTACAGGAACTTGGTTTCATAGTTGAAATGGACGACTTTGGAAGTAAGTATTCTTCTCTTAATAATCTCAAGGACACACCTGTTGATGTATTAAAGCTTGACATGAAATTCCTCGGGAAAGTACTTGAAAATGGGGAGAATATCGATGATACAAGAGCAGGCCATATTCTTAACAGCGTTGTTCGTATGGCTAAGTGGATTAAACTTCCGGTAATAGCAGAAGGCGTAGAAAGCAAACCCCAGGCAGACTTCCTTTTAAGTGTAGGCTGTAATTATATGCAGGGATATTTCTTTGCCCGCCCCATGCCTGTTGAGGATTTCGTTAAGTATTTAAATGAGCATAAAACTGAGACTTTAAACAGTGATGAATCAGACGAGAGCTATTATTATGATATAGGTACAAAGTTCCTTGATTTAACATCAGATGATTCAAAGATTTTTGAAATGTTTGTTGGTGGTGCTGCCATTTTAGAAGTGAATGGTGAAAAGATAGAGCTTACAAGAGCAAATACCATGTTTTTCAGGCAGCTTAAGGTTACTCATGAGGAATTTTTTGCCAGAAACAGGAATTTTGCAGAGTATCTTACTGAAAAAACAAGGAAAGCTTTGCTTGAAGCTTTTGAACTTTCTAAAGCCAAATATGAACAGGAAAATGCAGAGATAGAAATAGTGGCTGACTGGCTTGAAAACGAGTCCCTGTGGTTTGAATGCAGAGTCAGGTATCTTGCAAGTAATGGTCAGCAGTCTTTGTTCTATTGCGATTTTTCATTGATAAATGACAGGAAAAAGCTTGAAGTAACAGAAAAGAATCTTGCTAACATCGTCGGAAATGTTCCTTGTGGAGTAATGCTTCTTAAAGCATATCCCAACAAGAAACGCACAGTAATGTTTGCTTCTAAGCAGACCTTCTCTATTATGGGATGCCCTGAAAAGTATTCAGACGACTTAAAACCCGAAGAGGAGGTTTTGAATAAACTTCTTCATAAGAATATACGCCACAGGATAGAAGATAATCTCTTTGATTCAGGTAAGCCACTTTATAATAAGGGCAGTTATCAGGATTATATTGAGATAAAGATTAATGGCCATTATAAATGGATTCGTATGGTTGCTTCCATAGTAGAAGATGAGTGTCCTTTAGTATATGTAACTTTATTGGAAATGAAGGACATGCACAGCCGTATTGAAAAAGCCTTTAAGGTTGCAGATGTTGTTGCATGGCAGTACATATTCAGTGAAGACCGTATAGAATCTATTTTTGATCCGTTGAGATTACTTCCTTACAATGTTAAGAACTTTTCTAAGTGGATTAAGGATAAAGAAAACGGATATATTGCAGAAGAATCCGTCAATAATTTGCTTACTGCTCTTGAAAAGCTTAAGAAGTGGGATAGTAACAGCGATGCCATTGAATGTGATGTATGCTTCATAAATGAAGGTAAGAAGATATGGAGAACTATATCCTTTGAAGTAATTGAGGAAAATGGGGTTCCGGTTTCTGCTATTGTAATAAGTAACAACAGATATCTTACCAAGGCTAAGGCATTGATTGAATCTGAAATGAAGATGATGCGTGAGTCAGAATCGATTTATGTATGGAGCTATTTCTGCGATTCCAAACGTTTCCGTCCGAGAAATAAAGGTGCGATTAAGCTTGGCATAACAAATGAAGAAGACCGCATATTCCTTAATGAAACTTTGACTAAAGGTGCTTTGCTTGAATTAAATGAAAAGGTTATTAAAGCAGTGGATTATGCATATGTTCAGAATGGTGAGATTTTGCTTGATGTGAATAATGTTGCAGGTATTTCATGTCTTAGAACAAGATACAGTGCAAATTATGAATCAGACGGAACGATAAGCTCAATAACCTTTGTTGCAGAGGATTGTTCATATTCCAGGGCTGAACAGATGGAAATTGAGGAGGCTGCAGAAAGACTTACATGGGGAGTAGATAAGGGAACTCCTGAAAATGCACTTATTGATTTAACCGCTAATGTAATAGAAGTTGGAGAGGGCAAATATTTAAAAGCTGGCGAAAATTATGATAAGGCATGTAAGAAAATGCTTGAGAAGGTTGCAGATAAAGAAAATGTTGAAAGCTTAAAAGAAATGCTGTCAAGAGAGGCTTTAATCAGTAATTATAGTGGCAATACAAATGGTGTCTCTATAGAGTTTGAGATGTCAGGAGACAGAATCGGAGAGTCATTTAATGCCCATTTGGAATTATTGTTCTATGTTGATAATTCAGATGATGATAAGGCAGGAAACTTAAAGGCGTACTTGTGGGTGACGAATGGAAAAGAAAACAATTAATGATATTTATGAAGTTCTTGATTTACTGCCGGTAGGAACAATACGGGTGGTAATTGAAAGTGGAGAACTTTTAAAGGTTAAATATGTTTCAAAGTCGCTTTGTACAATGCTTGGATATGAAATGGAGGAATTACTTGCGCTGATGTCGGTTCATTTGACCGACATCGCACATGATAAGGATGCCAAGGCTTTTAACAACTTGTTGTATAAGGCAACTTATGGAAAGAAGACCAACAATCTGAGATTAAAATTAAAGAAAAAAGACGGGAATTATCTTCCCGTAGGATTGCAGTGCTCTGAAACAACTTTTGAGGAAGGAAAGCACTGCTTTTATATTTCAGTAACAGACAGGACTGAAATTAGTAATGCACAAGAAGCTTTAAAAGCTGAAAAGAGCAAGGAAGAATCAGTAAGAATGGATACTCATTCTTCTATCTGGTATTATGATATTGTAAATGAGCGTTTTACCTTTGAAAAGAAATGGGCAGAGGATGTACATGCAGAAAAGCTTGATGCATTACAGTCCTGGCAGAAGGTGCTTGAAAGTGGTGTTATACTTGATGACTCAAGAGCAATGTACATGGATTTACATACGGATTTGGCTGACTTTATCGGGGCGCAGACTACTGCAAGAGTAATCCATTTTAAGAATGAAATAGGAAGAGAGCTTTGGCTTAGAATAACCTATACCACTATAGTTGAGGGCGATAAAGTTGTTGCAGCTAAAGGTATTTCCACAGATCTTTCAGAAATATATATTCTTGAAAGAAATTATGAAAAAGAAATTCAGAATATAGACACTTTTTATGGCGATTCGGTAATACTTAAAGGAAGATACAGCCTTCAGGATGAACGCTGCTTCTTTTTGTATACGGCGGCAGATACAGGCTTTGAAGTTTCAGAAAACAAGAAAGCCATTACACAGGACGGGAATTACAGCTCACATTATGAATATATCTTAAGTGAAGTTACCAATGCTGCTGACAGAGAAAGGATGGCTTCTTTAATAAAGATAGATAAACTTAGGAAGAGCTATGAAGAGGGACAGAAACGAATCAGAATTTCTTATGAGCGCCAATTCCCTAATGGGAGACGATTTGTTGATTTATTTATAAGGCTGAGTAAGAATCCCAGAACCAGAGAAGTCGAAGCATTTTGCTATTTGATGGATGTACATAGCAAGACTTTGTTTAATGATGCAATTAATGAAGTATATGAAAGCAACTTTTCTTTTCTTGGTGTGCTTGATTATACCTTACAAAAGGTGTATTTTTACAAGCCTTTGAATGATACGAATAAATCATTATCGGAAATTCCTGATATTTTTGGATTTGATGAAATGTTTGAATATCTTGTCAGGCCATGGGTGAGTAAAGATAATGATAAATCAGTAAAGCAGAAAGAAGAAACTGCGGCCATTGAAATTGCGAGAAGATCACTTAATCCTGACAACATTTATAAATCCGTTGTTGAGAACGGAGGTGCTTTCGCTGTAGCAATAAACAGTGAAGATGATAAAGTACGAACTGAATGGGGTTTTAAGCTGATTGATGAAGAAAACAAACGAGTAGTATTTGCCCAGCATGACAGTTCTTCACAGTATGCATCTGAAATAGAACAGAGAAAGAAGCTTCAGGAGGCATTAGACGAGGCAAAGACTGCAAATGCCGCAAAGAGTAACTTCATATCGAGTGTTTCTCATGATATCAGGACACCTTTGAATGTTGTTGTTAATCTCAGGGAGATAATAAGTATAGATATTGAACGCGGTGATTTTAATAAATGCAACGAAGATCTTGAAATAATGAAAGGCGCATGTGACTATCTTGATCAGCTTGTAAATGATGTTTTGGATATTCAGAGGATTGAAACCGGAAGAATCTTTTTAAAACCTGCTCCTTATAGTATTCATGATTTTGTCACTAATCTTTATCTGCTTTTTGAGAATGAATGCAAAAAGAAGGATTTGTCATTTTCCATAGATTATGACAGGGAAAATTCACCAATAATGATTATTGCAGATGCAGTAAGACTTAATCAGATTTTTGTAAATCTTATTTCAAATGCCATTAAATATACTGACTGCGGTGGCTTCGTGTCCTTGAAAATTGAGACCTTGTTCTATGACGGAAAGAGAGTAAAGTACAGGGGAACAGTATCGGATAATGGTACCGGAATGTCAGAAGAATTCCAGAAAAGAATGTTTGGAGCTTTTGAACGCGAAGAGATAAATGCCAATAAGGTTGGAGGAATCGGCCTTGGCTTATCTATAGTAAAATCACTTGTAGAGAAAATGAATGGAACTATAAGTGTTAAGAGTGAATTATTTAAAGGTACACAGTTTTCTGTGGAAATTGAATTTGATGTTGTTGAAAAAGTGCCTGAGAGGGTAAGTTATGACGAGCTGACGGAAAAAGATTATGAGATTTTAAAAGGAAAGCGTGTATTAATTGTCGATGATCATGAAATTAATCTTAAAATTCTTGAGCGTTTTGTTCTTGAAAAATCTATGCAATGCGAATGTGCAAGGAACGGACTTGAGGCTTTAAGAAAGGTGATAGGGTCCGATGACGGATATTTCGATGCAATTATTATGGACATTCGAATGCCTGAACTTGATGGTGATGAGGCTGCAAAACGAATCAGAATGCTGACAAGAAAGGATGTAAGAACAATTCCTATCATAGCTTTAAGCGGTGATGGTGATTTTGAAGAAAAAGCCTTAGCAGCAGGAATGAATGAGTGTATTTTTAAACCAATTGCCATGCCGAAGGTGATTGAAACATTATATTATCTGATTAAAAACAGAAGAGAGTTTTAAAAGTGCTTGCTTTTCTGATTATTGAACGCGATAATAGAGAATATGAAACTTGATATTCGTAACAAAAAAATGCAGGAAATGAAGAAAGCTGTTAAATATAGTTGTGCAGCTTTAGTTTGTGTTGCATTTTTTACCGCGATTTTGAGTTTTGCAGGGGTTGATTTGTCAAAGAAAAATGAAGCTTATACATATTCTGATGAAACTGAAAATGAGCTGACAAAGGAAAATGAAAGTGTTTTAGGGTTAGATGGCAAGAGTAAACCTAAGGCTATGACTTCTGAAGATAATCAGATGTATTCCTATGATTATCAGGGCGGAAATAAGAATCTGATGACAGTGATGACCGTAGATGATTATATTTTCAATACGGTAAATCATGACAAGATTGAAGGACTTGGGAAACGCTACGTTGCCATTAACAAGGAACATGGGGTTGACTATATTCTTGAAAAAAGTGGCGATGATTTACACAAAAACTATACACTTAATTTGCGTTATGAAAAAGTCAGTGACAGAGAAAAGAATGATTTTTTTACATTCGAGAAGGTTACAAGAGCAGATGGTGAAAAAGTTTACTGGGGACCTTTAGAGATTACTGTTGGTAAGAATGGTGAGAGTGAAGCAAGGGATGAGTTTTTGCAGGACCTTCAGATAGATACTTATTATCGTGAATTGTTTACGGAAACCATTATATCGATGTCATTTGATTTTTATTATGAAACAAGATTTATTGAAACTAATGAGTATTTTATAATTGAACTCTGGCTGCCTTCTGAAAAATATGATGAGGTTATAGTTATTGATGCTCTCTGTGGTGGAACAGACCCTGGAATTGCATGTGCAAATGGAAATGGGTTTATGTATGAAAAGGATATAAATCTGAAAATTGCCGGGTACATGGAAGAATATTTTAAGGAAAGAGAAGACATAAAAGCATTCTTTACCCGAAAAAGTGATATTTTTGTTGAAGATGCGGAAAGAGTTGCTTTTATAGAAGCCTTAAAACCAAGTCTTGCTTTAAGTATTGGTGTGAATTGGGATGACTATGATTCTGCGATTTCGGGTGCTAAGGCATATTGTAATTATCTGCAGGGCCTTGGAAGCTTAAGAAGTTCAATTTCAATGGCAGCGGGTTGTCTTGACGGTATTTCTGAAAAGACACCGCTTCGTAATTCAGGGCTCAATCAGAAAACAGGGAATGCTTTATTTGAGTCACTTGAACATCCCTATGTACTTTTGAGAGTCGGATATTTGTCAAATAGCGTAGACAGGGCTATACTTTCTGATGAGGAATGTCTTAAGAATGCAGCTTATGGAATATGTGAAGCTATTATTTCAAAGCTTTTGGATAAGGAGTAATGTTTGGTAAAAGGACAGGAATAATAAATTCATGACTTAGGTTAATCATTAATATAATCACGATTGATTTAATAATATAATCATAAGAACATTTAATATAAAAGTACTTGTGCAAATCAATATATAGTGGTATTATCTTTCAGGATGAAAAACACCACGAGAGGGTGTATGAAATTTTTAAGCGGTACAGAGATGCCGGTAAGATTTTACTCACGATTATTATTATGCTTTTTTGTAAAGTCTTGCTGCGCGCAGGACTTTTTTTTGAGCAAACAGTCTATTGAGAAGGAGATGGATTACTCGATTGCAAATAGCTGTATATTCAAAGTGAAATTGGTTTGAAGGTATCGGAAAAAGGAGGAGAATGGTTCAAAAGTCTGTTATTCTTGACGAAGCATCGATTAAACGTTCGATGATGCGCATTACTCATGAGATTATTGAGCATTACAAGGGCATAGATAATCTTTGTTTAGTTGGAATAAAAAGACGCGGAACACCTCTTGCAAAGATTATAAATGAAAATCTTTTGAAGGTTGAGGGTAAGAGCATAGATGTGGGAGAAATAGATATTTCTCTTTATCGGGATGATCTTACCACAGAAGATGATTTGCAAAACCCTTTGGTCAGGGAATCGAGGATAGGATTTGATATAAACGGTAAGGATGTTGTTCTTGTTGATGATGTTGTTTATACAGGAAGAACAGCCAGAGCTGCAATGGAAGCCATCTTTTCAAACGGAAGACCGGCAAGTGTCTCACTTGCAGTATTGGTTGACAGAGGACACAGAGAACTTCCAATATCAGCAAACTTTGTAGGTAAAAATATACCGACAAAGAAAACCGAGATAGTATCAGTGCATGTTCCACAATTTGATGGAGACCTTTGTGTTTTGCTAAGTGATAAGGAATAAATTTCCGAAAGGAATATTTATATAAAACACATTATACGGAGGAAAGATCTATGAAACTTATCTACGGTGTTAATGACAAGCCAAGTAATGGAAAGACTATTGTCTTCGCATTACAGCAGTTACTTGCAATCCTTGCAGCAACCATTGCTGTTCCTGCAATTGTTGGTAACGGAATGTCACAGTCAGCTGCATTATTTGGTGCAGGTGTTGGTACTTTGGTTTACTTACTTTTTACAAAGTTTAAAAGCCCTGTATTCCTTGGTTCATCATTCGCATTCATCAACTCAATGTTTGCAGCTTTTGGAGGAGCGGCTACAGCTGCAACAGGTTATCTTGGTTTGGTAATCGGTGCTGTATCAGCAGGTTTGGTATATGTTATACTTTCATTTGTTGTTAAGAAGGCCGGTGTTGACTGGATTAACAAGCTTATGCCCGCAGTTGTCATCGGACCTACAGTAGCTATCATTGGTCTTTCACTCGCAGGAAACGCTGTTGGCGATCTTACAAAGGCTAATGGTGCTAATGCAAACGGAAATGTTTATGTATGCTTACTCTGCGGCCTTGTAACTTTAATTGTTACAATTCTCGCATCAGTATATGGCAAGAACATGGTTAAGATGATTCCTTTCATCATTGGTATTGTAGCAGGTTATGTTCTTGCAACTATTTTCACAGTTATCGGACTTATTGCAGATGTTGAAGCTTTAAAGATTGTAAACTTCTCATTGTTTGCAGATATGAAGTGGGTTCCTGAATTTACTTTTGTTAAGGCTTTAGGCGGTTTCTCAGAACTTTCAGCTGCTTATATTGGTACAGTTTTGGTTGCATATGTTCCTGTTGCATTCGTTGTATTTGCAGAGCATATCGCAGACCACAAGAACCTTTCTTCAATTATTGAGAAGGACCTCCTTGCTGATCCCGGTCTTGATAAGACATTACTTGGTGATGGTGTTGGTTCAATTGCAGGTGCACTTTTCGGTGGATGCCCTAACACAACTTATGGTGAATGTGTTGGTTGTGTAGCTATTTCAGGAAATGCATCAGTTAAGACAATTTGCACAACAGCTTGTCTTGCAATTCTTTCAGCATTCGTTGCACCTTTCGTAACTTTCCTTGCAACCATTCCTTCATGTGTAATGGGTGGTGTATGTATCGCATTATATGGTTTCATCGCAGTAAGCGGTTTGAAGATGATTCAGAAGGTTGACCTTGAAGACAGCAGAAATCTTTTCACTGTATCTGTAATCTTAATTGCAGGTGTTGGTGGATTGGTTGTATCTTTCGGTAAGGTTACAATTACTTCTGTTGCATGTGCACTTATTCTTGGTATTATTGTTAATACTTTGGTAAATCTTAAGAAAAAAGAATCAGAGAAATAAAAACAGATTCATATAATTATTTTTAAGGGGGCTTCCGTAAGGGGAGCCCTTTTGTGATTTCTATAACTTGTAGTTTCTGTGATTGCTATTATTTACTTTTTGTGATTACTATTATTTATTTTTTTTGTAATTATTAACTTTTTTATGAACTATTTATGAACTTATTTAACAAGTTTATCGTCTATTGAACAGATAGAAATGGTTTAAACCATATAAGGAGGAGATATGAAAAAGTATTTAAAAAACAGTATTATTATGGCTTTAGTAATGATGCTTGCAGTCTCATTTACAGCATGTGGCGGAAGTAATGGCTACGCTTCAGATATGTCAGCTCCAGTGGCTAATATGAAAGCTGAAGGATTTTATGCAAGCACAAGCAGTGATTTTATCAGCAAGAACTCTTCAAGCAGAGGAGAATATGGCAAAACTATAGAAAATGATGCGGCTAACAGCGGAAACATTGATGGCCCAATTGAAAGAAAACTGATAAAGAATGGCTCAATGTCTTTGCAGACCAAAAGCTTTGACCAATTTGTTGATTATGTCAATGAAGAAGTTGCAAAAGTGGGTGGTTATCTTGAACAGTCAAGCATGAATAATAGCGGTTACTCATATCGTCATATGTCAATGGTGGCACGAATTCCCCAGCAGTATTTTGAAACCTTTATTGAAAACATGAGTAATTCATCTTTAGCAACAGTTCAGCACAAATCTTCAAATCAGCAGGATATTACTGAATCATATATTGATGCTTTAAGCCATGTTTCTGCTTTGGAAATTGAACAGGAAAGACTTCTTGAAATTTTAAAGAGTGCTGACAATATTGAATACATTATCAGGATTGAGGATAAGCTTGCAGATATAAGACAAAATCTTGCTTATTATGATTCAATAATAAGAAATTATGATTCTTTGGTTTACTATAGTACTATTTCTATTAATATCGATGAAGTTTTAGTAATTACAGTTGAACCTGACACACTTGGAAGCAGAATTGCAAATGAATTTGAAGCAGACATTCAGTATATTAAGGACAATATTGAGGACTTTATTGTATGGTTCCTTGGAAATATTATTTCTATTTTAATATGGGTTGCAGTAATCTGTGGATGTGTTATTATTATAATTAAGTATATAAAGCGCAGAAAGGCAAAAACAGCTGAAATCCTCAGAAAACAGTATGAGGCAAATAAAGCTAAGGCTTTAGAAGAAAAAGCTTGTGAAGATGGAAATTTGAATGAATAATGAAAATTGGACTTTGAAAAATGTTGTTGGTGATGAAGCTTCACTGATTAATGAACTTGGCATAGGTTATATTATGGCAAGAACATTGGTAAACAGAGGAATGGATACACCTGACAAAGCCCGAAAATATCTTTATCCATCAATTAATGATTTGTATGATGGCAGTCTTTTATACAATGCTTTTGAAGCAGCTCTTTTGTTAAAAGAAAAAATTATCAATGGCAAAACGATTTCGATAATAGGAGATTATGATGTTGATGGTATAACCTCAACTTATCTTTTGAAAAAACATCTTAATCGTTTTGCTAAGAGATATGGTGCTAAAATTTATTCAAGAATTCCACACAGAGTGTTAGATGGCTATGGAATTAATAAGGAAATGATTAATGAAGCCATAGAACTTGGAACTGACACTATAATAACCTGTGACAATGGTATAAGTGCATTTGAGGCTGTAGCATATGCGAAGGAATGTAATCTTAGTGTAATTATTACCGATCATCATGAGGTTAAAAGAACTTTGATTGATGGGAAATTGCAGGATGAAATTCCTGTGGCTGACATTGTGGTTAATCAGAATCTTGAAGCAGATAAATGTCCGAATAAGCATATGTGCGGCGCGCTGACTGCTTATAAGGTAATCGAATGCCTTTATAAAAGTTTTGAGGAAAAACTTGACAAGGAAAAAGATTTACTTATGCTAAGTCTTGCAACGGTTTGCGATGTTATGCCATTGGAAGATGAAAACAGAATGATTTATCGTCTCGCAATGGACGAATATAATAAAAACGGAGAAGAAAACACAGGCTTAAAGGCATTAATTAAGACGGCTTTGAAAACTGAAGACGGGGAGACGATGCCTAAATTAAGTTGTTACTCCATAGGTCATGTTCTGGGGCCTTGTATTAATGCTACCGGAAGATTAGAAAGTGCTGATTTGTCACTTGAACTGCTTGAAGAGGAAAATTATGACAGCGCTGTTGAAAAGGCCCAGAAGCTGATTGAGCTTAATGCAGTCAGGAAGGACATGACTATTGATGCTTTGGCACAAGCAGTAGAACTGATTGAGAAGAAAGCGTCAGAAAAAGGTAAGCTTGATGATATCATAGTAGTTTATATGACTAAGTGCCATGAAAGCTTAGCAGGTATATTAGCAGGAAGAATACGGGAAAAGTATCAAAGACCAAGCTTTGTTTTTACGGGAAATGATATTTTGAAAGGTTCTGCAAGATCTATTACGGCATATTCTTTGTATGAGGAATTAACAAAAGTAAGCGATTTGATGATAAGATTTGGCGGGCATCCTATGGCTGCGGGTGTTTCAATTAATAGCGACAAGCTTGAGGAATTTACAGAAGCTTTGAATGAAAAGGCAAACTTAAAGGAAGAGGATTTCAAAAAGAAGATAGTAATTGATGGAGTTCTTCCCTTTGACAGAGTAGGTGTAAAGGATGTTTTGGAGCTTGCCATGCTTGAACCTTTTGGAAAGGGAAATGAAAAAGTAATCTTCGCTGAAAGGGATTGTTTGATAAAAGGTATCCGCTATATTGGAAAGAATAATAATTATTTAAGATTTAGATTACAAAACTCTTTTGGTAAGACATATGACGCTTCTTTATTTAAGGAAGCATCAGAAGTGCTCAAATATTTAAATGAGAAATTTGGACAAGTGTCGGTAAACAGGATGCTTGAAGGAAAAACAACAGGAGATAAAATATCCATTGCTTATGTGCCACAGTACAATTGCTATAATGGTGTGGAAAAGGTACAGTGTATTCTTGAGAGCATAAGTTAATAAGACAAAAGTTAATATATTAGAGCATAAGTTAATATATTGATAACGCAAGCTATTTATTTAGAACATAAATGATATGCGAAAGCTGCTGTTAATATATAAGAAAATTTGATAATTGAAATGAATAACTTATAATTGCTTTTTTGCTTTAAAGTAGTATAATGAAAGAAATGTTAATTTCCTCGGAAAAGAAAGGAAAGCAGTATGAATAATTTTGAAGCTTTAAGAGCAACAGATCCTGAACTTTTAAATGGCATTGAGCTTGAACTTGGCAGACAGCGAAGCCATATCGAATTAATCGCTTCTGAAAACCTGGTAAGTCCTGCTGTAATGGAAGCTATGGGAAGCTGCCTTACAAACAAGTATGCAGAAGGCTATCCCGGAAAGCGTTATTATGGTGGATGCGAGTTTGTTGACATCGCAGAAAAACTTGCAATTGACAGAGTAAACAAGCTTTTTGGAAGTACCTACGCCAATGTTCAGCCCCATTCAGGAGCACAGGCAAATATGACCGTTTTCTTCAGTCTTCTTAAGCCTGGTGATACCTTCATGGGCATGAACCTTGCACATGGTGGACATCTTTCACATGGAAGCCCGGTTAATTTTTCAGGTACTTACTTTAATGTAGTTCCTTACGGGGTTAATGATGAGGGCTATATTGATTATGATGAAGTGTTAAAAATTGCCAAGGAATGCAGGCCTAAAATGATTCTTGCAGGTGCAAGTGCATATCCGAGAATTATTGATTTTAAGCGTTTTAGAGAAATTGCTGATGAGGTTGGCGCATATCTTATGGTTGACATGGCTCATATTGCGGGCTTGGTAGCCGGTGGGGTACATCCTTCACCTGTACCTTATGCTCACGTAGTTACTTCTACAACGCATAAAACCTTAAGGGGGCCTCGTGGCGGACTTATTCTTTCAACAGAAGAATTTGCTACAGAGCATAAGCTTAATAAGGCATTATTCCCTGGAATTCAGGGTGGCCCTTTGATGCATGTAATAGCAGCCAAGGCAGTATGCTTTAAGGAAGCACTTGAGCCTTCTTTCAAAGAATATGCTTCACAGGTGGTTAAAAATACCAAGGTTTTGGGTGACAGACTCATTGAAAATGGTTTTGATTTGGTTTCAGGTGGTACTGATAATCATTTAATGCTTGTTGATTTGAGAAGCAAGAATGTTACAGGTAAAGAAACTGAGCATCTTCTTGATGCAGTTAATATTACTTGCAATAAAAACTCAATTCCTAACGATCCTGCTTCACCAAATGTTACAAGTGGAATAAGACTTGGTGGCGCTGCTGTTACCTCTCGTGGTTTTGTAGAAGAGGATATGAAGGTAGTAGCAGATGCTATTACCCTTGCTGTTGAGAAAAAAGATGCAGCAGCAGATGAAGTTAAGGCGATGGTTAAGAGTCTTACAGATAAATATCCGTTATACTAATTTAAGCTTATATGGCAGTTACTTTCCTTTATATTAAGCTTTAACGAAAGATTAATTCTTTGGATTTATAAAAGTTTTAATTGAATTTATGAATTTGCGAATCCTGTATTTTTGTGAAATGTCTTCTTTAGTTGATAAATGGTGAAAAGAAGTATTGGGCATTAATACAGGATTTTTTATAACTTAATTTTAATTTGCGATGTTCTTTTTTATAATTTACAATATAAATATAGAAAAATGTGTTTATTTTAACATTTTTCACATTCAGTGAAGTCAGATAGTGCTTGCATAAAAGATATATTATGAGTTATAATATTTTTGTGGTGTATATATAAGCACTATGAAAAGCGCAGATTTGATATAAGGAGGCGCACATGGGAAAGAGAGTAATGGTATGCGATGATGCGGCATTTATCAGAATGTCATTGCGCATGATCGTTGAAAAATGTGGATATGAAACTGTCGGAGACCCTAAAAATGGCCTTGAAGCAGTTGAACAGTATAATATTTACAGACCTGACCTTGTATTCATGGATATTACAATGCCTGAGATGAATGGTATTGCAGCAACTCAGGCTATTCGTAAGGAACATCCAGACGCATTGATAGTTGCGGTTACTTCAATGGGACATGAAGCTATGGTGCTTCAAGCAATGCAGTCAGGAATGAAGGATTTTATAGTAAAACCTTATAAGGAAGATGATATAAAGAAATCATTGGCAAAGTTATTAGGTTAAAATATGCAGATTGAAGATATTCAAAAAGGGCATAATGTTGAAATAGAGGCATCAAATGGTTCAATGAAAATGAATTTTCAGACTGAAGTTGTAAACATTATTCAGGATGCCGTTCTTGTGATGCCAATAATGAAAGAGGAAAAACCGGTTGGTTTTCCTGAAAATCTGATGGTGAGCTTTTACTATGCAGAGGGAGGTAAGTTGCAGGTTTGGAAGGATATAAGAATTAAACCTGTAAAATATGAGAACAATATTTATCATCTTTGCAAACTTAGTGGAACAAGTGAAAGTGTTAACCGAAGGGGAGCTTTTAGGGTATATGTAGGAGAAGAAATGGACTTAACTTATTTTACTTCTGAGGGACCTAAAAGCTTTAAAGCTTTAATTAAAGATATTTCTGAGACAGGCTTTGCATTTGTTTCAGAAGAAGAATTCGATTTGACAAGAGTAGTAAGATGCAGCATTGCTCTCGGAAAAGGAAAGTATATTCCAATTACTGCTTCAATTGTAAGAAAGGTTGAGCTTGAAAACGAAAGCACATTATATGGCTGCAGGTTCAATGATAAGAATCAGTATTTGTCTACCTGGCTTATGAAATATCAGCAGGAAAAACAAAGAGGCAGGTTGACAGGAGCTGTTTCAAAACCAGGGGCAGAAGAAATTGTTTACAGAAATTCAAAAGTTGGGGCGAGTAGAGCAAAAAGATAAAACAGATGAGATAGATAAAATGGATAAAATAGATAAAATAGATAAAATAGATGAGGAACGTATTAGCGTTCCTTTATTTTGTTTTACGATAAAGAAAAATAAAACAAATTATTAAGAAAATCTAAAGTGCTTGAATTAGTTTTTTTCTTAAACTAAAATGCAATACGTAAGACATGAAAAGCGTTTTGCGAAGGTATTTTTGGAGAAAGAAAGGAAGGAGAGAACATGGATAAGCTTGTTATTTTTTGGTTTGCAGCCTTTGCAGTATTTCTTGTGATTGAACTTGCAACATTTGGTCTTGCGACAATATGGTTTGCAGCAGGTGCTTTATGTGCGGGAATAGTGGCATTGATTACAGATAATCTGGCTATTCAAATTGTTGTATTCGCAGTAGTATCTGCTTTGCTGTTGATATTTACAAAGCCGCTTGTAACGAAATATATAAACGGCAAGCGAGTAAAGACAAATGTTGAAAGCATTATCGGACAGTATGCAAGAGTTACCTCTACGATTGATAATTTTAATGAAAAAGGAGAAGTTTCTATACTTGGTAATGTCTGGATGGCAAGAGCATTGAACAATGAAGTTATCGAGGAAGGCACCAAAGTCGTAATAAAGAGCGTACAGGGCGTAAAACTTATCGTCGTAAAGGCTGATGAAACCGGCATAGAGGCAGATAAGTAAACATTATTAAAAATCAATGGGAGGATTTATTTATGGATCATTTTGAATGGGTTATTATAGTAGCGTTATTAGTCGTAGTTGTGGGAATTTTGGTTTCATGTATTAAAATTGTTCCCCAGGCAAATGCGTTCGTAGTAGAGAGACTTGGTGGATATCTTACCACCTGGAGTGTAGGTATGCACTTTAAGATGCCTATTATCGACAGAATTTCAAAGAGAATTCTTTTGAAGGAACAGGTTGCGGATTTCCCTCCTCAGCCGGTTATCACAAAGGATAATGTAACAATGAGAATTGATACTGTTGTTTTCTATCAGATTACTGACCCTAAGCTTTATACTTATGGCGTACAGAATCCTATTCTTGCAATTGAAAATCTTACAGCTACAACACTTCGTAACATTATCGGTGAGCTTGAACTTGACCAGACACTTACAAGCCGTGAAACAATTAACACAAAGATGAGAGCAAGCCTTGATCTTGCAACAGACCCTTGGGGTATCAAGGTAAACAGAGTAGAACTTAAGAACATTATGCCTCCTGCAGCTATTCAGGATGCGATGGAAAAGCAGATGAAGGCAGAACGTGAAAGAAGAGAATCAATTCTTCGTGCAGAAGGTGAGAAGAAGTCAACAGTCCTTGTTGCAGAAGGTCGTAAGGAACAGGCTATTTTGGAAGCAGAAGCAGAGAAGGCAGCACAGATTCTTCGCGCTGAAGCTCAGAAGGAAGCTACAATCAAAGAAGCAGAAGGTCAGGCAGCAGCTATTTTGAAGGTTATGCAGGCTAATGCAGATGGTATCAGATTCCTTAATGAAGCAGCACCTACAGATAAGGTTATAACTCTTAAGAGCCTTGAAGCATTTGCTAAGGCAGCTGATGGTCAGGCAACAAAGATTATTATCCCTAGTGAAATTCAGGGTATTGCAGGTTTGGTTAAGAGCGTAACTGAAGTTGGTTCTGAAAAATAATCGGCGTAAAATAATCGGATAAACGGTAATCAAAAATAGTCAGTTAAATAGTCATCATAAAATAACCGGTTAAATACGGCCGATTTTTGAAAACGATTTACAAGTAATGTATTCGGGCAGAGAAATCTGCCCGTTTATTTTTAATCGAATTTTTATATGCTCTTTAAGTGTATTTGTGACAAATAAGTCAATTTGTGGTAAAATAGAAGAGGAATCAGATATTCCAAAATCAGAAAAAAGAATTTAGTGAAGCAGGTGATATTATGGATATGAACAGTACAATGAAATTTGCGATGGCATGGAATCAGTTTAAGAATAATCATCCGAAATTTCCGGCATTTTTGAAGGCCTTAACCAACAAGGGCATAAAGGAAGGCAGTGTTGTTGAAATAATAGTTACTTCTTTTGATGGAGAAAAAATAGAATCAAGTATTAAAATAACAAAAAGTGATCTGGAATTATTTGAAAGCATAAAGAATATGCAGCAAAGGTAGGCTGTTATGGAACTTCAGTTTGATATAAATAAAGAATATGCACTTTCATTGATGGGCGGAGGTGCAAGAGGCGCTTATCAGATTGGTGCATGGAAGGCTATAAAAGAAGCAGGTTTTAAAATTAAAGCTGTTGCAGGTACAAGTGTAGGCGCATTAAATGGTGCCTTGGTTGCAATGGGAGATTTGGAAAAAGCAGTAGGCATCTGGCAGGAATTAAGTTATTCAAATGTTATTGAAGTTGATGATAAGCTTATGTCAGAGGTTATGAACAAAAAGCAACTTCAGATTATAAAAAGTAAAGGTAAGAATGAAATTAAAGATGCTATTGCATATGGTAAGGAAATTTTAGGACAAAGCAAGGATATTTATGAACAGGGGAAGGATATTCTGGCAAATAAGGGATTTGATACTACTCCATTAAGAAAAATGATTGAGAAGTATATAGATCCACAGAAGGTAATTGATTCGGATATTGAATTTATAACAGTTATTTGTATGCCATATTGGGAAAAACATCAGGATACTGCAGGAACTAAACCGGGTTTGATGGGATACGAAAAGAATGTTTCAAACAGAGAATTAAAAGAGGAAGAGTTAGTAGATTATTTACTCGCAAGTTCTAACTTGCCTGTTTTTAAAAATCAGAAGCTTAATGGGGAAAATTATATTGATGGTGGGTATGTCAATGTAAGACCTGATAATGTACTTCTTGAAAGAGGATATGAAAATATTATTTCAATTCGTTTGCCAAGCAGTGGCGTAATAAGGAAGGCAAATTATGTGGAACCGCCTATTATAATTGAGCCTCGTGGTAAGATAGGGGGAGTAATCGAATTTGAAAATTCGAAGATACGCGAAAATATTGAACTCGGTTATTATGATGCAATGAAGGTGCTTTATGGTCTTGAAGGCTTTGATTATTATTTTGATGTATCAATTTGCGAAGATGAAACGAGTGCTTTTTTCACAAAGCATGGAAGAGAATTTTGTGAAATGTTTGAAGAAGTATATACAAGAAGGAAGAGGGAACGCTTAAATTCAATTATTCCTTCTGTCATTTTTGAATCGACCAAAATCTTCGATTAAAA